>CAIUGQ010000262.1 GCA_903898725.1 uncultured Burkholderiales bacterium
CACCGCGCCCACCTCGGCCCAGGCCCCGGGCTCGACCTCCACCTCCACCTCCACCTCTACCCCGACCTCGATCCCGATCCCGGCCCCGGCCCCTGCCGAGGCGCCCTCCCCCGCCGCGCGCGGCGGATTCTGGTCGCGGTTCATCCCGGGCGGACGGGGCGCGGCCGAGTCCGCGCCGACCCCGGCCGGCGTCGAGGACGGCGCTGCGGTCACGCCCGAGGAAGCCGCCGAGATCGAGGCGCAGGCCGCCGCCGCGGCCGAAGCCGCCTACGAGGCGGACGAACGCGCACGCGCCGCGCAGCCGGTCCCGCAGGCCTCGCCGGCCGCCGCGGCATCGCCCGCCGTCCCCGCGCCCCCGGTCACGCCGGTCACCGCCGTCACCCCGGCCCCGGACGCCCCGGTCGCGCTCGTCCCCGCGCCCCTGCCCGACCGCAAGCCCTGGCTGGCGCGGCTCAAGCAGGGCCTGTCGCGGACCAGCGGCAACCTCGCCGGGCTGTTCATCGGCGTCAAGGTCGACGAGGCGCTCTTCGAGGAGCTCGAGACCGCGCTCATCACGAGCGACACCGGCGTCGAGACGACGGCCTGGCTGCTCGCGGGGCTGCGCGAACGCGTCCGGCGCGACCGCATCACCGAACCCATGCTCGTGAAGGCCGCGCTGCGCGCGCTGCTGGTCGAGCTGCTGGCGCCGCTCGAGCGGCCGATCGACATCGATCGCGCCGAGCCGCTGGTGCTGATGATCACGGGCGTCAACGGCGCGGGCAAGACGACCTCGATCGGCAAGCTCGCGCGCCACCTGCGGCGCGAAGGCAAGACGGTGCTGCTGGCCGCCGGCGACACCTTCCGCGCGGCCGCCCGCGAGCAGCTCGCGCAGTGGGGCAGCCGCAACGAGGTCGAGGTGATCTCGCAGCAGGGCGGCGATCCGGCCGCGGTCGCCTTCGACGCGGTGTCCGCCGGCATCGCCCGGCGCACCGGCGTCGTGATGGTCGACACCGCCGGCCGGCTGCCGACCCAGACCCACCTGATGGACGAGCTGCGCAAGATCCGCCGCGTGACCGCCAAGGCGATGGCCGGCGCGCCGCACGAGGTGCTGCTGGTCCTCGACGGCAACACCGGGCAGAACATGCTCGCGCAGGTGAAGTCGTTCGACGATGCGGTGCAGCTCACCGGACTGGTCGTCACCAAGCTGGACGGCACCGCCAAGGGCGGCGCGCTGGCCGCGCTCGCGCACACGCGGCGCGACCGGCCGATCCCGGTCTACTTCATCGGCGTCGGCGAAGGCATCGACGACCTGCAGGCGTTCTCGGCCGACGAGTTCGCGGCCGCACTGGTCGACTGATCGTCACCCTGCCCTGCCGTGCGACGGCCCGAGGCGCACCGCCTCAGTCGAGGGCCCTGCGGGCCGACCATGCGAACAGCGGCGGCGCGGCGGGGTCGTCGGCGAAGTGGCCGAAGGGCTCGGCGCCGATCCGCGCCACGAACGCCCGGAACGGCTCGCGCTGCTGACGCGCCACCGGCGCGACGAACAGCACCCGCGTGACGCGGTGGCGCCGGTGCATGTGACGGAAGATCGACCGGGCCGCCGGCACCGCGACCCCCAGACCGCGGAAGGCCGGGCCGACCTCGTAGTGTGCGATCTCGGCCGTGGTCTCGCCGTCGTCCGCCACGTAGAGCGTGCCGCTGCGAGCGCTCGCGAGCGTCACGCCCGAGACCACGACCTCGATGCGAAAGCCCCGGTTGCCCGAGCATGCGGGCCCGACCGCGCCATCGCCGATCGACGCGTCGACGAAGTGGTCGGGGTCGGCGAGGAAACGCGCGGCGATGTCTTCCGGCGCGGCGTCGGCCGCATCGGCGCCGCCATCCTGGGCCTGATCGGGCGCACCGTCACGGCGGACCTCGGCGTCCGATGGGCCCCGGAGTCGGTCGAGCCAGCCGCGGATCATGTGCACGCACCCGCGCAAAGGAGGGCAGCGAGGGTGACGGACAGGGCGGGCGGGTGCATCTCGTGGGGGCCTGGGGACGACGTCGCCAAAGCTTAGTCCGACCGCGCCCGGGTCGAGCCCGCGGCCCCCTGTGTCCGGACATCTGCGGCCGACCTGCGGTCGATGCGGCGCGGCACGCCCCGCGCAGGCCTCGCCCCGTGCGCGATCAGGACGTCGCGCGGGCCGCGTCCGGCTGCTTGGACGGCTGCGCGGCATCGAAGGCCGGCAGCGCCATCAGCGCATCGAACACGCGCATCGTGCGCGGATACGCATCGAGCGGGCACTTCAGGCGCTGCGCGTTGAAGATCTGCGGCACGAGGCAGCAGTCGGCCATCGTGACCGCGTCGCCGTGGCTGTAGCGGCCGCTGCGCGGGTCGGCGAGCTCGGCCTCGTAGGCGGAGAGCCCTTCGGCGACCCAATGGCGATACCAGGCATCGACCTCCTCCTGCGAATGGCCGAGCGTGCGCTTGAGGTACTTCAGGATCCGCAGGTTGTTCAGCGGATGCACGTCGCAGGCGATCAGCAGCGACAGCGAACGCACGCGGGCACGCCCCAGCGGGTCGGCGGGCAGCAGCGACGGCCCCGGCCGCGTCTCGTCGAGATACTCGATGATCGCCAGCGACTGGGCGAGCCGACTGCCGTCGTCGTCGATGAACGCGGGCACCAGCGCCTGCGGGTTGGTCGCGCGGTAGGCGTCGGAGCGCTGCTCCTCGGTCAGCAGCCAGACCACCTCGGGCGTCCAGGCGATGCCCTTGTGGTTGAGCGCGCAGCGAACGCGGAAGGCGGCAGAGCTGCGGAAGTAGGTGTACAGCGTCGGCACGTCAGGCCTCCTCGTGTTCGCGCCACAGATGCAGCGCCTGCTGGATGGGCCGGTCCGAGAAGCTGAACAGGACGGTGTCCTCCCGGGCATGCAGCCGGTGCCGATACCACGACGGGATCACGAAGGTGTCCTTCGGGCCGACGTCGAAGCTGCGGTCGTCGAGCTCGATGCGGGCCGAGCCCTCGACGACCGTGAAGACGGTGCCGTCGGTGCTGCGGTACGGCGCACCCGCGAAGCCGGCGGGCAGCCACTGCAGGAAGGCACCGATGGTGGCGATCGGGGCGCCGCCGGTGGCCGGGTTCACATAGCGCATCTTGATGCCGTGGCAGCGATGGCGCGGCCCGTCGGCGATCGCGGCGAGTGCGGCGCGCGACTGGCGGTACGGGTAGCTGAAGACCGGCGTCACGCCGTTCCTCGGCGCGTAGTCGACCGGCAGCATGTTCGACGCGTAGCGCGCGGTCGCGTCGCCCTCGGGGCGCGACACCGGCTGCGCCTCGTGGCCGTGGTTCTCGCGGAACTGCGCGCCGAGCATGCGCACCACCGCGATGTCGAGCCCGTCGAGCCAGGTCACCGGCTGCTCGCCGGGGTTGCCGTGGTCGTGCCAGGTCCACATCGGCGTGATGATGAAGTCGCCCGGGGCCATGGTGACGCGCTCGCCGTCGACCGCGGTGTAGGCGCCCTCGCCATCGACGACGAAGCGCAGCGCCGACTGCGTGTGACGGTGGGCCGGCGCGATCTCGCCGGGCAGGATCAGCTGCAGTCCGGCGTACATCGTCGAGGTGGTGGTCGACTGCCCCGGCAGCCCCGGGTTCTCGAGGATCAGCACGCGCCGCTCGGCCTCGCGCGCGGTGATCAGCGAGCCCGATTCGGCGATGAAGGGCTGCACGTCGGCCCAGCGCCACAGCGCGGGCACGGCATCGGTGGTCGGCTGCGCCGGCACCAGCGCGGCCAGCACCTCCCAGAGCGGCTTGAGCGAATGGCCGGCGATGCGGTCGTAGTACGCCCGGCGCGCGGCCGGCTCGTCGATGCGCGCATTCATGCTCGTCCTCCCTGGGGTCTCCGAAGCCGCCGATGATACGCGCGGCCCCGGCGCGTCATCCCGGCGGATAGACGCAGCGGAAGCCGACGTAGACCGCGAAGAACCGGGCGGGTTTCCACTGCATGCCCGAGGCCTGCGTCTGGGCGGCGCCGTACCACCACGAGCCGCCCGCGGTCAGGCGATCCTCGCCGCGTGCATCGGCGAGCCACTCCCAGAGGTTGCCGGCCATCTCGTGCAGGCCGTTGACGCCCGCGGCGGTCGAGCCGGCCGGTGCGTGGCGCTCGAAGCGGTCGCCCGCGCCCGACAGGTTCGCACCCTCCGGCGTGTCGCCCGTCGGGTACGGGTAGCTGCGGCCGGTGACGAAGGGCGCGGGCGGGCGGGCGCGCCGCTCCACGTAGGCGGCCTCGGCCCAGGTGTCTCGGTCCGGCAGGCGTCCGCCCGCCCACGCGCAGAACTCGGTCGCCTCGAACCAGCTGACGTGCGCGGCGGGGTCGTCGGGTCGGGCCGGCTTGCCCGAGGGCGCGCGGTGCGTCCAGCCCGGACGCCGCTCCCAGCCCGCCCCCCACTCGTAGCCGCCGCCCTCGACCTCGGCCGTGCTGCGTCGCCCGACGGCCTTGAGGAAGGCGTCGAAGCGCGCGACGGTCACCTCGGTGCGGTCGATGCGGAATGCACCGACGGGCACCGCGTCGGCGGCCCCGCGATCGGCGGCGCGGGCGGGTGCAGCGCCGAGAACGGCGCCGAGGACGGCGCCCAGGAGCGCCTGCCAGGCGCACGCGACGCTCGGGTGGGTGGATCGGTGCATGGCCGGCATCCTAGCGGGGCACGGACGACGCTCGACGCGATCGCCCCGCAGGCCGTCGGGCCTCCCGAGGCGCACGCCGTGGGGCCGGGCGAAACGCGGCGGGCGCGCCGCCCCCGCCGACGCTATCATCGACCGGACGAACGCACGGACGCGGGCCGCAGGCCCGGCCGGCATGGAGACACGTGATGGCACCCACCCCCCGGCATGCGCTGCTGCTGAATCTGGCGCATCTGCTCGACCACTTCTTCATGCTGATCTTCCCGACCGCGATCCTCGCGATCTCGCAGGAGTGGGGGCTGTCGTTCTCGCAGCTGCTGCCGCTGTCGCTGCCCGCGGTGGCGATCTTCGGGCTTGGCGCACTGCCGGCCGGCTGGCTCGCCGACCGCTGGAGCCGCCGCGGCATGATGGCGGTGTTCTTCTTCGGCATCGGCGCGGCCTCGGTGCTTGCCGGCCTGTCGCAGGGCGCCTGGCAGCTCGGTGCGGCGCTCGCGCTGATCGGCGCCTTCGCGGCGATCTACCACCCGGTGGGCATCGCGATGCTCACCATCGGCAGCCCGCGCCTGGGCTGGACGCTCGGCGTCAACGGCGTGTGGGGCAACCTCGGACTGGGCGTGGCCGCGCTGGTGACGGGCCTGATCGTGCAGTACGTCGGATGGCGCGCGGCGTTCGTGGTGCCGGGCATCGCCACGATGGCGGTGGGCTTCGTCTACCTCGCCGCGAGCCGGGGCGCGACCAACGCCGCCGGCTCGAAGAAGGCGGCGAGCGTCAAGGTGCCGCCCGAGGTGATGAAGCGGCTGGTGATCGTGTTCCTGATCGCGGTGGTCTGCAACGGCCTGCTGTTCCATGCCACCACCGTGTCGATGCCCAAGCTCTTCGACGAGCGACTGCGCCAGGTGCTCGCCGGCGACATGGGGCTGGGCGCGATCGGCGCGATCATCGCCGTGGTCTACCTGATCGCCGCGATGGCGCAGCTCCTGGTCGGCTCGCTGATCGACCGCGTGAGCCTGCGCTCGGCGCTGATCGCCGTGGTCGCGCTGCAGGCGCCGCTGTTCCTGCTGGCGACCACCGGCCGCGGCTGGGGCCTGGTGGCGGCCGCGATCGGCATCATGTTCTTCGTGTTCGGCCAGATCCCCATCAACGACGCGATGGTCGCGCGCTACACCAGCGACCGCTGGCGCGCGCGCGCCTACGGGCTGCGCTACGTCGCGAGCTTTCTCGGCAGCGCGGGCGCCGTGACGCTCGTCTCCACGCTGCACGCCGGCGGCGGCTTCACGACGGTGTTCGTCGCGCTGGCCGGCGTCGCGCTGACCGCGCTCGTCGCCGCGACGCTGCTGCCCCGCATCGGCGAGACGCCGGAGACCGCTGCCCCCGCGTCGGGCCGCGCCTGAACCGACGGTCACGAGCCGCCGCGCGAGCGCCGCGGCTCGTCAAGCATGGTCACGGAACGTGGCGTGCGGTCGACGCGACGCCACGGCCGACGCGGCCGATGCCACGCGCCTGAACCGAACGGGTAAGCTTCACGCACCTCCGTGCGCGTGTCGCGACGCGGCGGGCACCGTACCGAGAGACCCCCGCCCCGATGGCCCCGTTGGCCCCCCTGGCCCCGATCCGGCCACCGCCGCGTCCGCTGTTGCGCCTGCCGCGCATCCTGATGACGTGGCTGCTCGTTGCCGTGCTGTCGGCCGTCCCCGCCGCGGCGTCGACGCTCGGCACGCTCACCGCGCAGTCGGTGCGCAACGAGCCGCTGCGCGCGGTGCTCGTGCTGCCGCGGGGAGCGGGTGGCGATGCCCTCCCCTCGGTGCGCCTGGCATCGCCGGCCGCCTACGAACGGGTGGGCTTCGTGCGGGACCCCGCGCTCGCAGGAGCCACGGTACGCGTGGTGACCGAGCCCGACGGGCAGCGCTTCGCGCGGGTCGAGACCGACACGCCGATCGGCAGCGCGGAGCTGGTGCTGCTGTTCGAGTCCGACGGCGGCGTGCGGCGCCTGTACCGCCTGAACCTCGGCTCCGCCGAGCCGGCCGATCGGGTGAACGTGCGCGGCAGCGAGCCGCTGGTGCGCGGCGCGGTCGCGCCGCGAACCGTCGAAGGCGTGAGCCTGCCGATCTCGGCCGGCGCCAACGTGCGCGAGGCCGCGGGTCAGCCTGCAGCGCTGGCGAGCGCCGCAGGGACCGCCGCCCGCCAGGACGGGGCGTCGTCCACGGCCCGTCAGGACGCAGCGCCCTCCGCTGGCGGAGCGGGCCCCGCTCCCGCCGCGGAGACGCTGCCGACGCCGATCGCGCCGCAGGCGCGGCCCGATGCGATCACCGTCGCCGAGGGCGCCGACCTCGACGCGCTGGCCCGGGCCCTGCGTCCGCCGGGTGCCACGGTCGAGCAATCGGCCGCCGCGCTGTGGCGCGCCAACCGGGCCGGCTTCGTCGGGCGGCCGCCGCGCCCGATCGCCGGCACGCTGCTGCAGGTGCCGTCCGAGGCGGCCGTGCTCGCGATCGACCCGGCCGAGGCACGTGCGGTGGTGAGCGGATTCGCGGCGGACCCGGTCGCAGGACCGACGGCCGCGGCGCCCACCGTTGCGGCCGCATCGACGGCAGCGGCATCGCCGACCTCATCGAGGGCAACGGCGGCGGTGGCGGCATCATCGACGTCGCCGAGGGCATCGACCTCACCGATGCCACCGAGGCCATCGGCTGCATCGAACGTACCCACTGCATCGACTGCATCGAACGCATCGTCGGCTTCCACTCCAGTGCCGATCCCGGCCGATGCGCCACGGCGTGATCGCCTCGTCCTCGCTGCGCCCCGCCCCGCGCCGGTCCGCTCGGGCCGCACGCCGGCCGACGTCGCCTTCGATGCCGAGCTCGCGGCCACGCTGCAGCGGCTCGCGGCGCTGGAGCAACGCCTCGCCGCCGTGCGCAGCGGCATCGAGCGCAGCACCGAGCGGGAGCTCGCGCTGATGCGCGAGCTGGTCGACGCCACCCGACGCGGCGCCCCACCGGCGCCCGCCCGCGTCACGCGCTGAATCCGTCGGCGGGCGCGATGCGCCCGGCACACGCGATCCGTCAGTGGATCTCGTCGGACGCCTTGAGCGCGGCGCGCAGCGCCTCGATGGTGAAGCCCGGGGCCCGCGCGAGATCGAGGATCACCCGCTCCTTGCGCACCAGCAGGTCGACCGCTGCGGGAATCGCGGCGGCGACGTCGAACGGGATCACGACCGCGCCATGGCGGTCGGCATGCACCAGCTCGCCATGGCGCACGGTCATGCCGTGCACATCGACCGGCTCGCCCCAGCCGACCGGCGAGCCGTACGCATGGCTCGGCCCGATGCTGCCGGCGAGCGCCTGGAAGCCCGGCGCGAACTGGTCGATGTCGCGCACCGAGCCATTGGTCACCACACCGAGCGCACCCAGCCCCTGGTGGACCGCGGTGTTCACCTCGCCCCACATGGCGCCGAAGCCGGCCGGGTCGTCGAGGTCCTGGACGATGATCACGCTCGGGCGCGGCAGGCTCGCGACGTACTCGTAGTAGGCGATCCGGCGGGCACGACGCTCGTCGGCGGTGCCCGTCGGCGGCACCGCGGACCGGTAGGTGACGGTGGCGGCGTAGCCGACCATCGCCGGCAGCTCGGGCCTCACGCAGACCAGCGCACGGCGCGTGAAGCCGATCGCGCGACGCTGCGGCGCGACGATCTCGAGCGCGTTGCAGACGGTGGGCGTGTCGAAGCGCCCGAGCGTCTCGAGCAGAGCCGGATCGATCGGGGTTGCGGCGGGCGGGGTCATGCGGCAGTCCTTCGGACGGTGGCGTCGATCTCGGAATCGGGGATGCCGGCGCGCCGCGCGAGCGCGGCGATCTCGGCCCAGGCGGCGTCGGGCATCGGGAAGCCGTCGCGGCGCCGCAGCGCGCGCGCTCGGCGCTCGGGGTCGCCGGCAACCATCACCGCATCGACGCCGGGCATCGGCCGCGAGGCGCGCAGGCCGTCGACGAAGCGGGCGACCCCGGCATCGAAGCGGCCTTCGGGATCGAGCTTCGCGGGGTCGATGAACACCGACAGCATGCCGTTGCGGACCGGGCCGTCGTCGGTCGAGATGCCGGTGCCGGTGAGCACCCCGCCGAGCAGCTCGCACATCGCCGCCAGCCCCGAGCCCTTGTGCCCGCCGGCGAGCAGGCCGCCGAACGCCATGATCGAGCCGGCACCGACGGTGTTGTCCGGTGCCTCGTCGTGGACGGTGGCGCCGTACAGCACGGCCGGGTCGCCCGAGGTGCTGCCGTCGGGCGAGATCAGCGCATCGAAGGGCATGGTGGTGCGCTTCTTCGCGGCGACCAGCAGCTTGCCCTCGGCGACCAGCGCGGTCGCGAAGTCGAGGATCACATGCTCGCCGCCGACGAACCGGTCGGCCCCCTGCGCGCCGGGGCGCGCCCGCGGCACGCCGACCGCGACCGGCGCGGTCGAGAGCATGCGCTGCGTGCCGCCGAACGGCGCGACCAGGAAGCTGCCGGCGACGTTGACCCAGTGCATCGAGATCAGGCCGGCCTCGGCCGCCATCTCGGCGTAGTGGCCGACCCGCCCGAGGTGCGCCGAGCGCCGCAGCGCGAGCAGCGACAGGCCCTGCTCGGCCGCGCGCCCGATCGCGCGCTCGGTCCAGCGCGCGGTGACCCACTGCCCGGGGCCCTGCTGCGCATCGACCAGCAGCATGGCGCCGGCGTCGAGCAGCGCGACACCGTCGGTGCGCGGCACGATGCCGCCGTCCTCGACCGCGTACCAGTAGCGGATCACGCGCACGTAGCCGTGGCTGTCATGGCCGGCGAGGTTGGCGCCGACCAGGTGCTCGGCGACCGTGCGCGCCTCGTCGGGCGTCATGCCGCGATGCGTGAACATGCGCTCGGCCAGCCGCGCGGCCGCCTGCGGATCGAGATGGACCAGGGCCATGCGGGCGTCCCCGGGGTCAGGTGCGCGGCGGCACGGGATAGACCATCGACGGGTCGAGCCGGCCGTCGAGGAAGTCGATGACGTTGCGGGCGGCATGCGTCGACATCCGCCAGGCGGCCTCGCGGGTGGCCGCGGCCGCATGCGGCGTCGAGAACACGTTCGGCAGCGACAGCAGCGGGTGGTCGGGCGGCGGCGGCTCGGCGTCGAACACGTCGATGCCGGCACCCGACAGGTGCCCGCGGACGAGCGCATCGGCGAGCGCCTGCTCGTCGACGATGCCGCCCCGGGCGCAGTTGACCACCGCGGCCCCCGCCGGCAGCAGCGCGAGCTCCGCCGCGCCGAGCATGCCCAGGGTCTCGGCATTGCGCGGGCAGTGCAGGGTCACGAACTGCGCCTGCGGCAGCGCCTGCGCCAGCGTGTCGGCGAACCGGTAGCCCAGCGCCAGCCCGGACGCGCGGTCGACGTACGGATCGACCACCAGCACCTGCATGCCGAGCGCGCTCGCGACCTGCGCGACACGCCGCCCGATGCGCCCCAGCCCGATCACCAGCAGCGTCTTGCCGCCGAGCTCGCCGCCCAGCCCCTCGTCGCGCGAGGCGAACTTCGAGGGGGTGAGCGTGGCCCACTGCTCGCGCGTGAGCGCGGTGAGCCCGGCCATGCCGCGGCGCCAGCGGTCGAACGGCTTGGCCAGCGACAGCAGCATCCAGCTCGCGTGCTCGACGACCGACTGGGTGTTCGCGTCGGCGGTGATGGCGACCGTCACGCCGCGGTCGCGCGCCGTGGCGAGGTCGATCAGGTCGACGCCGACGCCGTAGCGGGCGACGATGCGCAGGGCCGGCGCGCGCCCGAAGAAGGCGGCATCGCAGCGGTGGAAGCGCACGATCAGGCCGTCGGCGCGGCCTTCGGCGGCGCGCATCGCGTCCGGGGCGAGCGTCCACCCCTCGACGACCTCGAGGCCGGGACGGGCGCGCAGCAGCGCGAGGCCGTCCGCATGGATGGGTTCGGTGACGAGGATCGTGGGCATCGGGTCCGCGGATGGAAGGACGGCGCCTCGGGCGCCGCCATGCGCGCCCGAGGGCGCGGTCAGTGCGCAGCCAGCGTGAAGACGGGCCGAAGCTCGCCGGTCGCCAGGCCGCTCGCGTTGAGCTGGCCGATCTTCGCATACCGTGACAGCTCGGCATCGTCCGGCTCGACCAATCCGAGCGCCCGGAGCACCGCGAAGGCTGCGACGAAGCGGGCTTCGGAATGGCCGTCGGCGATCTTGATCGCCACCCCCAGCCCGCGCGAGCGCACGCCGAGCACCTGAACCCCGGCCGCCCCGACCTTCGCCACCCAGTCGCCGGCCCCGGCACGCATGAAATGCAGGTCGCTGCGGCCCGTGCCGGAGACGTACTCCGGATGCGCGGTCATCGCGGCGAACAGGCGATCGAGCAGCGCGTCGGTGGCCTCGTCGGCCCCGCCCCCCGCGAGCATCGCCCAGGCACGCGCCAATGCATCGAGCGGCAGCGCGAGGTTCGGCGCGCTGCAGCCGTCGACCCCGCCGACGATGCCCTCGGGATCGAGGCCGAGCAGCCCGCCGACCTCGGCGCGCACGCGTCGCTGCAGCGGATGGTCCGGTTCGAGGTAGGTCTCGAACGGCTCGCCGTGCAGCTGGCACCAGGCGAGAAAGCCGGCATGCTTGCCCGAGCAGTTGTGCCAGCGGGCGTCGAAGCTCTCGTGCATCGGCGGGGTGCGCCCGAGGGTCTCGTACATGTACGGCACGTGGCAGCCGCACTTCAGGCGGCGCCAGTGGTTGCGCGCCTTCTTGAGCAGGCCCTCGACGGCGGCGATGTGGAACGGCTCGCCGGAATGGCTCGACGTCAGGGTCGCGACCTCGCGCTCGTCGAAGCCGAACTGCCGCGGCCCGTCGTCGCGCATCAGCGGCAGCGCCTGGAAGGCCTTGAGCGTCGAGCGGGTGAAGGTCAGCGCCCGGGGGTCACCGGCCGACCACAGCAGGCGTCCGCTGCGGTCGACGACGGCGATCGACCCGTAGTGGACGTTCTCGACGGCATCGCCTCGGGTGGCGACGACCAGGGGGACGTGGGCGGGGGTGTGCATCCCCCGATTCTATGCGTGGCCGGCCGCGGCGGGTCGCCCCGCCCCGCCCCACCGTGCAGGCGCCGTGCCCGGCGCGAGGCCGGGCGCCGGCTCAGATGCCGAGCTGGCTCACCCAGTCGGTCGCCTGCATCTGCGCCAGGTTCAGCGCCTTCGGCGAGATGTCGAGCTGCTTGCAGAGCTGCGCGACGCCGGTCAGCGAGGGGTCCTCGCAGGCCTCGGCCAGCTTCAGCAGCGGCGCGAACTCGCCGGTGCGGTGCAGCAGGCCGTCGGCCACCGACTTGGGCAGGTCGAGCTCCTCGAGCGCGGTCGCCATCGGCGTCATCAGCATCGCGGGCAGCAGCGAGAAGGTACCCGCGATGAAGAGGTTGTCCCGCTGCCCGACGTCGAAGCGGCCCTCGCCCAGCAGCTCCATCAGCCGGCCCCGGGTGATCGCGGTGCGCGCCAGCAGCGGGGCGGTGGGGTCCTTGCTGTCGGTCGACGCCAGCAGCAGCGTCAGCCAGCGCGCGAGCTTCTGGTAGCCCAGCAGCGAGATCGCGTGCTTGAGCGAATCGATCTTGCCCGACAGGCCCATGCCGGCCGAGTTCATGTAGCGCAGCAGCTTCACCGACAGCGCGACGTCACGCTTGAGCGCGTTGTCGACCTCGACGATGTCGGCGTTGCGCAGCAGCAGCTTGATCGCCTGCATCACCGCGGCACGCGCCGGCTCGAGCTTGCGGGCCGACAGCGTCTCGGGCTTGGCGAAGTAGAAGCCCTGCAGGCAGTCGAAGCCGAGCGCCAGGCAGGTCGCGGCCTGCTCACGCGTCTCGACCTTCTCGGCGACCAGCACGCGCCGTCCGCCCGCGGCCTTGAGCAGCTTCATCACCAGCGGAAGCTGCTCCATCGGGATCTGCAGGAGGTCGACCTTCGCATGCGTGGTCAGCGCGAACAGCGGCTGGCGGACCACCGCCGGCGAGTCGACGGTGACCGCGATGCCGTAGCCCTCGCGGCGCAGATCGCCGAGTCGCGCGAGCGTGCGCTCGTCGGTCGGCATGCGCGACGAGAACTCGAGCACCGTGTGCTTCGGATCGAGCAGACCGAGCGGCGAATCGGGCCCGATGGTCTCGAGGCCGACGTTGATGAACCCGAGCTTGCCGCCGAGCACCTGCTCGGGACCGAGGTCCTGCAGCAGCGAGGCGACCACGACCACGCTCGCGTAGTTGTCGTCGGTGACCAGTGCCTCGTTGGTGACCGCGTCGGCGCGGTACAGCAGCTCGTAGCCGATCAGCTGCTGGTTGCGGTCGAGGATCGGCTGGCGCCCGAGGAACGCACCGGGCTCCTCGAGGAAGGCTTCGGTGTTGCTGCCGGTCATGTTCGAGATCGCGGTGTCGGTCATGCGAGCGCGGCCTCCTGAACCGCGGCCTGTGCGGACCGCCGCGCACGCGCGAGGGTCCGGCTGGAAATGGTGAGGGTGTCGCAGAGGGCCTCGACACGCTCGGGGGTGCCGGACTCCAGCGCCTCGGCCAGGTCGAGCAGCGGGCCGAAGCGGCCCTGTCGCATCGTGAGCGCATCGGCCACCGGCTCGGGCAGCGCGAGCGAGGCGATGGCGGCCGGCATCGGCTGCATCAGCATCGCGGGCAGCATCGACAGCGAGCCGACCAGGAAGAGGTTGTCGCCATCGGTGCCGTCGAAGTACTCGGCACCGACCATCTCGAGCATGCGGCCGCGAAAGACCGCGGCCCGCATCAGGGTCGAGGCCGCCGGCGACGGCTCCTCGACGGTGTTCAGCAGCAGCTGCAGCCAGCGCCCGAGGCGCCGCGCACCGACCAGCTCGAGCGCGTGCGCGAGCGAATCGACCGGGATCATCATCCCGAAGTTCGAGGCGGCGGTGTAGCGCAGCAGTCGCCAGCACAGCGCGGCGTCGAGCTTGAAGGTGGGCTCGAGCTCGGCGGGGGCCGCGCCCGCCGCGAGCTGCGCGAGCGCACGGCGCACGACGCCGTGCGAGACGCCGAGCTTGACGCTGCCCATCACCTCGGGGCGGCCGAGGTGCCAGCCCTGCATCGCGTGGAAGCCGAGCTCCAGACAGCGGCGCGCCTGCGCGGCGGTCTCGACCTTCTCGGCGACGAGGATGTGGTCTCCGTAGCGCAGTGCCGGCACGAACACGTCGAGCACGCCGTCGGGGACCTTCTGCAGGTCGACCTTCAGGTGGGTGGCCAGCGGCAGCCAGGGTGCGAGCGACTCCATCGGCGGCGCAGCCGGCACGGCGAGCCCGAAGCCCATCTCGCGCAGCATGCGGATCCGCTCGAGCAGGTCGGCGTCGGGCTCGATCGCATGCGAGAGCTCGAGGACCGTGCGGCGCGGATTGAGCAGGACCAGCGCGCCGGCATCACGCAGGGATTCGGCGCCGACGTTGATGAAGGCCTGGCGGCCGGCCAGCACCTGCGGGGCACCGAGGTCGTGGAGCAGCGTCGAGAGCACGTGCAGGCTGGCGCTGTGCTCGTTGTCGAAGCAGGCCCGATCGTCGGTCGCACGAGCGCGGTAGAGCAGCTCGTAGCCGAGCAGCTCGCCTTCGCGACCCACGATCGGCTGGCGGCCGAGGTAGGCCTGGCTGGGTCCGGACATTCGGATTCTTGTCGGTTTGAGGTGACGGATGTCACGATTATCGGCCGTGCGACGCGATGCCCGAGCCCGAATCGGGCGTCTCGGACAGGTGGACGCGGAGGGCCGCCCGACGGGCGCGAAGACGCGCGCGCGGGCACGCCGGTGGCGCCGGCGCGACGATCGGATCGCGCGCGCCGGCGGCGCGCGCCCGTGCCTCAGGCG
>CAIUGQ010000263.1 GCA_903898725.1 uncultured Burkholderiales bacterium
GTCGCGGCGAGGATGCCGGGTCGATCGCACGGCGGGCCCTCGAGGTGGCGCAGCGGCTGGGCACGGCGCAGCCCGAGGGCCATGCCGTCGGCCTGGCCGCCGCCGCCGCCCGCCTCGCACGCGACGGTCTCTCCCCGTCCGCCGTGGCACTCGCCCTCGGCACCGCCGGCGCCGCCCTGGCGCGGGCGACCGGACTCGTGCCGCGCGACAACCAGTACCGCTGCGCCGCCCACCTGCTCGCCGAACGCCTGGTCGAGCTCGACACCGGCGAAGGCAAGAGCGTCGCGGTGGCGCTCGCCGCCGGGGTCGCGGCACTGGCCGGCGCGCCGGTCCACGTGCTGACCGCCAACGACTACCTGGCCGGCCGCGACGCGCAGACCTTCGCGGGCTACTACGGCGCGCTCGGGCTGCGGGTCGCGTCGGTGGCCGAGTCGATGGAGGACGACGCGCGCCGCGCCGCCTGGGATTCCGATGTCGTCTACGCGACCGCCCGCGTGCTCGGCTTCGACGACCTGCGCGACGGTCTGGCCGACGGGGCGCCGGCGCGGGTCGCGCGCGGTCTGTGCGTGGCGATCGTCGACGAGGCCGACGCGATCCTGCTCGACGAGGCCCGCACGCCGCTGATCGTGGCCGAGGGCCGGCCCGATCCGGCCCAGCGCGCCCGCGCATGGCGGGCCCTCGACCTCGCGCGCCGGCTCTCCATGGACACCGACGCGGTGATCGACCCCGCCGTCTCCAGCGCCCGGCTGACGCCCGCCGGCCGGGCCACGCTCGAGGCGCTGGTGCGGGCCGACGCCGACGACGGCGGCGAAGCCGTGGGCGCCGAGGACATGGGCCTCGAGGCGCGGCTGCGGGTCGAGCTCGTCGAGCAGGCGCTCGTCGCGCTGCACGTGCTGCGGCGCGACGTCCACTACGTCGTGCAGGAGCGCGAGGTGGTGCTGGTCGACGCCACCACCGGCCGCCCGTCGCCGGGGCGCGTGCTGTCGCGGGCGCTGCACACGCTCGTCGCGCTCAAGGAGCGCGTGCCGGTGCCACCGGCCACGCACGTGCGGGCCAGCGTCACCTATCCGCGGCTGATGTCGCGCTACCACCACCTGTGCGGCACCAGCGGCACGCTGCGGGAGGCCGCCGCCGAGCTGCGCGCCGCCTACGGACTCGCGGTCGTGCGCGTGGCGCGCACACGCGCCTCGGCGCTGCGCCTCGCCCCGGCGCGCCTGTTCGCCGGTCGCGATGCACAGTTCGACGCGGCGATCGCGCGCTCGGTGCGGCTCGCGGCCCGCGGCCGCTGCGTGCTGGTGGCGACCGACTCGGTCGCCGACTCGGCCGCGCTCGCGGCCCGCTTCGAGGCCCGCGGCGTGGGGGTCGTGGTGCTCGATGCACGCCACGACCAGGACGAGCACGCCCGGATCGAACGCGCCGGCGACGCCGGCCGGATCACGGTGGCCACGCAGATGGCCGGCCGCGGCACCGACATCCGGCTCTCGTCCGAGGCCGCCCGCGCCGGCGGCCTGCACGTGCTGAGCCTGCAGCACAACCGCAGCGCGCGGATCGACCGGCAGGTGATCGGCCGGGCCGCCCGCCAGGCCGATCCGGGCAGCGCCGAACGCTGGCTGCGCCTGGACGATTCGCCGCTCGAGCCGATCCGGCTGCCCGCGGCGCTCGGCACCCTCGCACGGCTGGCCGGGTGCGTCGCCGAGCAGGCCGGCCGTAGCGGTCCGGGCCCGGCCGGGCTCGCCCGCTGGCGCGGCCGCCTCGTCGATGCCGTCTGGACGGGCTGCCAGCGATGGTGGCGTTGGGAAGACAGGCTGGTCCGGACCGAGGCGCTCGGGCACGACCGCCGCTGGTCAAGGCGGCTGCATTTCGCTACAGTGGCCACATCCGAGAATAAGCAGTAGCTCTCGAGGCCAATCCCTTGATTTCGTTCGCTCCTTCGCACGGTGTGCGGCGTCCGTTCGCGGCCGCTGCGGCGTTGCCGTTCCTGCTCGCCGCACTGGCGGGGACGCCTGCGCTCGCGCAGTCCACCGGCGGGGCGGTCAGGGGGCCGGGCGCACCCCGCCCGGTGCCGCCCGCCGCAGCGCCCGCGCCGCCTCCGGCCACCGCCGCGGCCCTCGGCTGCGTCATCGAGCCGACCGAGACCGCCGAGATCGCGGCCTCCGCGCCCGGCGTCCTCGAGTCGGTCCGCGTGGAGCGCGGGACCCGCGTCAAGCGCGGTCAGGTGGTGGCCACGCTGCAGGCCGAGGTGGAGCGCGCGGCGGTCGATGCCGCCTGGGCCAAGGCCTCGGCCGAGTCCGAGGTCAACGCACTCGCCGCCGCCCGCGACATGGCGAAGCTCAAGCTGCGCCGCATGCATGCGCTGTCGTCGATGGAGTTCGGCGGGCGGCTCGAGCTCGAGAACGCCTCGGCGGAGTTCGAGATCGCCGATCACCGGCTGCAGCAGGCCCGCGAGGCGCTCGAGGTCGCGCGCCGCGAGCACGAACTCGCCCGCCGCCAGCTCGAGCAGCGCCAGGTGCGCAGCCCGATCGACGGCATCGTCGCCGACCGCCTGCTCAATCCGGGCGAGCGGGTCGATGGCCGCCCGATCCTGCGCGTGGTCGCGCTCGACCGGCTGCGGGTCGAAGTGGTGGTGCCGGCCTCGCGCTTCGGCCGCATCCGCGAAGGCATGGCCGCCACGGTGCGGGCCGACGGCATCGAGGGCGCCGAGGTCGGTGCGCGCGTCGCGCAGGTCGACCGCTTTGTGGACGCCGCCAGCGGCACCTTCCGTGCGCGGCTCGACGTGCCCAACAGCAGTGGCGCGCTGCCCGCCGGCGTGCGTTGCCAGGTGGCCTTCGACGACAGCGGCGCGCTGCCGCTGCGGCCCGCCTCGGCACCGGTCGTACCTAAATCCGACACCCCTAAGGTGCCCGGCAGGACCTGACCGGCGCGCCTGATGCCATGCGGCTCTTCGCCGTACGGATCACTGCGAACACAGGAACTTAGTCGCACTCGGGCCGCCCGTACCGACCGGCGGTCGGTCTAGCCACGAAGGGGTGGCGGCCGCGAGGCGACACTCCGGTGATGTTCCGGACGCGCCCGACTCGCCGCCGGGCGCCTTCCATCGAGGCGCTCGAGCCGCGGCTGCTGTTCTCCGCGGATCCCGTCGGTGCGACGGACGCGGTGGCGGCCGCATGGGCGGCGTCCGCCGCACCTGAGGCGATCGCATGGCAGGCGCAGCCGGCGGGCGACCTGAGCGCTGCGCAGGCCGATGGCGAGCGCAGTGCCGCACCGCGCGAACTCGCGCTCGTCGACATCCGGGTGCCCGACGCCGCCCGCCTGCTGGCCGAGCTCGAGGGGCAGCGCGACGCGGGTCGCCCGATCGACGTCCTCGTCGTCGGCGAAGGCGACGACGCGATCGCGGTGCTCGACGCCGCGCTGTCGGGCGCGGGCGGCACTTACGGTGCCGTCCACCTGTTCGGCCATGGCGAGCCCGGCTCGATGCAGCTCGGCGCCGGCTCGCTCGATCTCGCCACGCTGCGGATGCGGGCCGGCGAGGTCGCGGACTGGTCGCACGGACTGACCGAAGGCGCGGACCTGCTGCTGTGGGGCTGCGACGCCGGATCGGGCCCGGCCGGCGCGGCGCTCCTCGATGCGCTGTCGGCACTCACCGGTGCCGACGTCGCGGCGAGCACCGACACCACCGGCGGCCTGGCGGCCGGTGGCAACTGGGTGCTGGAGGCGGCGCGTGGATCGATCGAGGCCACGGTGCCGATCGGCGCCGCGCTGCGCATCGAGTTCGCCGGCAGCCTGGCGCTCGCGCCGGTGACGGGCGAGGTCGCCGTGGCGACCGCGCAGGACTCGCAGGAGGCCTCGACCAACAGCACGGCCGGCCGCCAGGTGGCCGCCAGCGCGGCCGGCACGGTGCTCGTCTGGGTCGACCCCGACGGCGAGCGGATCCTCGCGCAGCGCTACGCGGCCGACGGCAGCGTGCGCGGCGGGATGATCACGGTCGAGCAGGTCGACGGGGACGACGATGACGACGAGGCGCCGAAGATGCCCTCGGTCGCGATGGACGATACCGGCAACCTGCTGGTGGCCTGGTCGGTCGACGGCGAGGCTCGGGCGAACTGGATCAGCGCCACCTCGCTGGCCGCCAACGTCACGAACTTCGACGGCACGTCCTTCAAGATCAACTCGGGTGACGGCGATGTGCGCACGCCCGGTCAGGTATCGGTCGACCTGTCGGCGAACGGCCAATGGGGGGTGGTGGTCTGGACCGAGGTCGACGCCGGCTCGCGCGACATCAGCGCCCAGCGTCTGGCGATCTCGGGCAGCTCGGGTGCGACGCTCAGCGGCGCGAAGATCGAGATCACCGAAACGCAGGGGCTGACGGACGACCATCCGGACGCCGGCATCGGCAACGACGGCGCGATCGTGGTCGTGCTGCATGGCGAATGGTCCCTGTTCAATTCGAACAGCGGGATCTACGCCTATCGCGTCGAGGCCGGCTCGAGCGTCGCCACGCCTGCGGCCTCGACCACCGGCCTGCGGGTCTCGCCGAGCCTGCCGGCCTACACCGATGCGCACGTCTCCCCGGCGTTCGCCCTCGGCGACGACGGTCGCGGCCTCGCCGCCTGGATCGACACCCGCACCGGGTCCCTGTGGACCCGGGTGATCGGGCCGTCGGGGCCCGTCGGCACCGCCGTGTCGATCCCCCTCGAGTCGGACCACGAGGCCGGGCGCCCGAGTGTCGCCGCGGTCGAAGGCGGCGGCTGGGTCGTCGCCTGGGAGACCTCCGTGGGCGGCACCGCGTACGGCATCCGCGCGATCCACGTCAACGCCGGCGGTGTCGCGGACGCGGGCGGTGCGTACCACGTCGACCTGAACATGAGCGGCGACCAGCGCGCACCCTCGGTCGCGGTCTCGGGCAACCGCGTGGTCATCGCCTGGACGGGGCCCGGCGGCGGTCAGTCCGGCGCGTCGGCGCTGGTGATGCGCACGCTCACGCTGGGCGGCGAGATCGCCGTCGACGCCGTCCCGACCATCGCGGTCGCCGAGAACGCGGCGGCCGCGACCTCGGTCACGCTGCGAGCGTCGATCGACGGTGTCACCCAAACCGGCATCACCTGGTCGCTGGGCCCCGATACGCCCGCCGGCCTCGTCACCCTCGACGGCGCGAGCGGCGTGCTCACCGTGCTGGCGGGCCTCGACTACGAGACGCTCGCGGGCGGCATCGATCTGGGCGGCGGTCAGCGCGCGTACGACTTCGACGTGACCGCGACCACCACCAGCGGGTTGCCGCAATCGACGGTGAGCTCGATCCGGGTCGTGCTGAGCAACGTGGGCGAGTTCGCCGTCGATGCCGTCCCGACCATCGCGGTCGCCGAGAATGCGTCGGCCGCGACCTCGGTCACCCTGCGTGCATCGATCGACGGCGTCACCGAGACCGGCGTCACCTGGTCGCTGGACCCTGGTGTGCCGGCCGGCCTCGTCACCCTCGACGGCGCGAGCGGCGTGCTGACCGTGCTGGCAGGCCTCGACTACGAGACGCTGACTGGGGGCATCGAACTGGGCGGCGGCCAGCGCGCGTACGACTTCAACGTGACCGCGACCACTACCAGCGGGTCGCCGCAATCGAGGGTGAGCTCGGTCCGGGTCGTGCTGAGCAACGTGAGCGAGTTCGCCGTCGATGCCGTCCCGACCATCGCGGTCGCCGAGAACGCGGCGGCCGCGACCTCGGTCACGCTGCGTGCGTCGATCGACGGCGTCACCGAGACCGGCGTCACCTGGTCGCTGGACCCTGGTGTGCCGGCCGGTCTCGTCACTCTCGACGGGGCGAGCGGCGTGCTGACCGTGCTGGCAGGCCTCGACTACGAGACGCTCGCCGGCGGCATCGAGCTGGGTGGCGGCCAGCGCGCCTACGACTTCGACGTGACCGCGACCACGGGCGGCGGCTCGCCGCAATCGACGATGACCTCGATCCGCGTCGTGCTGAGCAACGTGCACGACCGGGCACCGCAGCTGACCGTGCCCGCCACGCTGACCGCGGTCGAGGACGTCGTGCGCGTGCTGTCCAGCGGCGACGGATTGGCCGTGTCGGCCTCGGCGGATGCGGCGGCGACGCGGCTCGATCTGGTGCTCTCGGCGGATCGCGGCACGCTGACGCTGGGTACGGTCGCCGGCCTCGTGTTCACCGGTGGCAGCGACGGCACGGACGACGCGACGATCCGCTTCGGCGGTTCGCCGGCCGACGTCGCGGCCGCGCTCGCGTCGCTGAGCTTTCGGCTGCCCGCCGACGAGTCGGGCAGCGTCACGATCACGGTGTCTGTCACCGACGCCGGCCTGGTCGGGTCCGAGGTCGCCGGCACGATCGCGCTGACGGTCACCGCGGTGAACGACGCGCCGGTCGCCGGACCCACGACGCCGTCGCCGGTGTCGCTCGAGCTCGGGGCCTCCGCGACGGTCGGCGTGGCCGCGCTCCTCGCCTCGGACGTCGACGACGGCGCGGACCGGATCGTCTACGAACTCGATGCGCCGTCCTCGCTCGGCGACCTGCGGCTCGACGGCATCGTGCTCGCGGCCGGAGCAACCTTCACGCAGGCCGACGTCGCCCTCGGGCGCGTGTCGTTCGCGGCCCGCGAGGCCGGCACCGCGACGGTGTCGCTGCGGCTCGCCGATGCCGGGGGGGCGATGGCGGGCATCACGACGCTTGCGATCGAAGTCAAGGCGCCGGTGGTCGCGCAGAGCGCGGTGCCGGACGTTCCGGAGCCGGTCCCGGCCCCGGTGGAACCAGTCGCCGTGCTCGCACCCCGCGCCGCCGCGGCGCAGCCGAGCTTCGTCGCCACGCGCTCCAACGCGTCGTTCTCCAGCCTGTCGTCGGCCGCGCAGTCCGATGGCGGCGATTCGGGCTCCACCCGCAACACGGTCACCCAGACCTCGCAGACGACCTCGGACGCCGGCTCGACCGCCGCTGCATCCGGCGCCTCTGCGAGCCCGGCCGTCGCACAGCCCGCAGGGGTGGTGGTGCGCGTTGGCACCGGCGGCACCGGCGCGGTGGCGGCGGTGGGCGCTCCGGGTGCTTCAGCGCCGGCCGCCTCCGCGGCAGCGGGCGGGGTCCAGACCGGCGGGTCGGCCCTGGGTGGCGTGCAGGCCGTCGCCGTCGTCGCATCGTTCGCGGGGGCAGCAGGCCCGTCGGGTGCCGGTGCGCAGCTCGGCTGGCACGACGCCGGGTCGGGCCCCGCGGCCGATGGCGGCGGGGTCGGCGGCATGGGTTCGGTCGGCGGTCCGATCGGCGGCGGCACCGGTGGCACCTGGACGCGGGCGCTGGGCAGCCAGGGCTCGAAGGCTGTCTTGCCGCTCGACGCCTGGTCGCCGGCGGTCGCGCTGCGGCAGGCCGAATTCCGGGCCGAACTCGCCCAGGCGCGCGACGACGCCGCCACGCGCTTCGAGACCCAGCGGACGCTGGTCGCCTCCTCGGTCGCTGTCAGCACCTCGCTGTCGATCGGCTACGTCGTCTGGCTCGCCCGCGGCGGCGTGCTGCTCACCAGCCTGCTGGCCTCGATGCCCGCGTGGCGGTCGATCGACCCGCTGCCCGTGCTGGCACGGGTCGATGCCCGCGGCCGCGACGATGCCGAGGACGACGACTCGCTGCGCGGTCTGCTCAAGCATGCCGCCGACCGGCGTGCGGCCCAGGCCGAGGCCGAGGCTGAAGCCAAGCAGGGGGTCGCCCAGACCGTGCCGGATCCCGCATGACGACCCCGAAGCGTGCGGTTGGCAAAGCGTTCGCCGCCCTCGGCGGCGCACCGGCACGACCCTTAGTCGCGTCCCGGTCGCCTGCCGGTCACGGTGATGGGCCGGGCAGGCGACCGGGTCGACCAGCCATCGGCTCGGAGCGACCCTTACGGCCCAGGTCGCCCGATACTGGCCTGATGGACCTGCCACGCCCGACCGGCCGCCGGGTGCCCCTGATCGAGGCGCTCGAGCCCCGACTGCTGTTCTCCGGCGACGCCGCCGGCGCGGCCGTCGGGGAGGCGATCGCGTGGGCGGCACCGGCCTCGGCTGCCGAGTCGGCCATCGCCTGGACGGCACCGGTCGCGGCCGACGCGTCGATGCAGGCTGCCGCGCCGCGCGAGCTGGCCGTGGTCGACGCCCGCGTGCCGGACGTCGGGCGACTGCTGCAGTCTCTCGACGCGCAGCGCGCCGCCGGCCGTCCGATCGACGTGCTGGTGCTCGGCGCCGGTGAGGATGCGCTGCAGGTGCTCGACGCGGAACTGGCTGCGGCCGACATTCCCTACCGTGCCGTTCACTTCTTCGGCCACGGCACCGCCGGCTCGATGCAGCTCGGTGCCACTTCGCTCGACCTGGCCACGGTCCGCGCGAACGCGGGCTCGATCGCCGGCTGGTCCGAGGGCCTGACCGGCGACGCCGACCTGATGCTCTGGGGCTGCGACACCGGTGCCGGCACCGCGGGTGCCGTGCTGCTCGACGCGCTCGCCGACCTGACCGGGGCCGACGTCGCCGCCAGCGACGACGCGACCGGGGGCCTGGCCTACGGCGCGGACTGGACGCTGGAAGTCGAGCGGGGTCCGATCGAGGCGCAGGCACCGATCGAGGCCGCGTTGCAGGCGTCGTTCGCGGGCGTGCTCGCGGCCGAAGCGCCGGCGGGCCCCGATGAAGTCGTGGTGCCGGCCGACAGCGGCGGGCGGCAGCTCGCCGGCAATGCCACCGGCAGCGTCGCGGTCTGGGTCGACGCGGACGACGGCGAGGTGTTCGCACAACGCTACGACGCCGCCGGCGCGAAGGCCGGCGGGACGATCACGGTCTCCGCGGGTGAAGGCCGCGCCGCTTCGGTCGCGATGGATGCCGATGGCGGCGCGTTCATCGTCGTCTGGCAGGACGGCACGGGCGCGACCGGCCAGATCCTGGCGCAGCGCTTCAGCGACGCGGGCGTCGCGGTGGGATCGGCGCTGTCGATCACGGCCGATGCGACCGACAACCCGATGCAGCCCGCGATCGCGATGAACGCGAACGGCGACGCGGTCGTCGTCTGGGCGCAGGAGATGGGCAACGGCGGCGGCCGCACCGTCGACCTCGTCTATCGCCGCATCTCGTCCGCCGACGTGCTGGGCGACGTCACCGAACTGAGCCGGCCCAGCGAGGATGCCGGGACCCAGTCGCTGCCGTCGGTCGCCATGCAGAGCGACGGCGGGTTCGCGGTCGCGTTCCTCGATGCGAACGCTTCGAACTCGATCCGTGTCGTCGTGGTGGCGGACTCGGCCGATCCCAACAACGGCGTCGACTCGGTGCTGGTGTCCCAGACCGGCCAGACCGCCAGCGTCGCACCGTCGATCGCGGTGCTGGCCGATGGCAACTACATCGTCGTGTGGAGCGCCACCCCGGGTGCACCGACCGACGCGACCGTGCAGGGCGCGGTGATCGACGTGGCCACGGTCGCCACCGGTGTTCGCGGTACCGTCTTCCAGGTGAGCCAGGCCGCTGTCACGGCCGGGCGCGCCAGCGTCGCCGTCGCCCCGGGCGGCGCCACCGGCACCCCGGTCGTGGTCTGGGAGCAGGCCGACAGCGACGGCCTCGGGCTGCGCGGACGCTTCGTCAGCACCGCGGGCAGTGCGCTCGGCGCCGAGTTCGCCATCAACCAGGCCACCGTCGGGGCGCAGCGGCACGCCTCGGCCGCGTTCGTGAATGGCGCGCTCCAGGTCCAGTGGACCGGTCCGTCGACCGACACGGTGCCGGTCGAGCAGACCTGGGTACGGACGATCAACGGCGAGCTCGCCGTGACCTGGCCGACCCTCGCGAAAACCTCGGAGTCCGACGGCACGACCGGCGGCACGACGCTGCAGGTGGCCCTGACGATGCCGCCCGACGGAACGGTCACGGTGCGGGTCACCGTGATCGGCAACGCCGTCGGCGCGAACGAGGCGACGGTCTACGACGGCGTGCTGGTCTTCGACGCGAGCAACTGGTACCTGCCTCGGACGGTCACGATCCGCGGCAACGAGGAGTCCCGCCGGGTGGACGACGGCGATCAGTCGTACACCGTGCGCGTCGCCGTCGACCCCGCAGCGACCATCGCGACCTGGGATGGCGTAGCGGCGCAGGAGCAGGTGTTCGTGAACACCGACAACGACACGTACAGCGAGTTCGTCGTGACCACGCTCGCGGACGTGGACGACGTCAACCGTGCGCCCGGCGCGCCGCTCACGCCGTACGCGCTGTGGCTGCACGAGCAGAACGGCGGCGCCGTGTCGCTGCGCGAGGCCATGCTCGCGTCGAACGCCGATCCCGGGTCCGACGACCAGATCCAGATCGCCCCCGCGGCGCGTGGCCCGTATCTGGCCGGCAGTTCGTCGGCCAGCGCACCCAGCGTCGCGGTCTGGGTCGATGCCACCACGAACGACGTCGTCGCGCAGCGTTACAACGCTGCGGGCACGGCGGTCGGTGCGTTGATCGAAGTCTCGGGCGCCGACGGCCGAAATCCGTCGGTCGCGATGGACCCCGACGGCGGCGGCTTCATCGTCGTCTGGCAGACCGGCACCAGCACCTCCGGGCAGCTCCTCGCGCAGCGCTATCTCGCCGACGGCACCGCATCGGGGGGGCAACTGCAGATCACCTCCGGCGCGATCGCGATGCCGAGCGCGGCGACGGTCGCGATGAACGCGCACGGCGAGGCGGTCGTGGTGTGGGCGCAGGACGTCGTCGACGGCGCGAATCACTCGGTCGACCTCGTGTATCGCCGGATCTCGTCGGGCGGCGTGCTCGATGGGGCCACGAACAACCTGCTGCAGTCGGACAAGCGCGGCGGGATCCAGATGCTGCCGTCCGTCGCGATGCGCGAGGGCGGTGGTTTCGGCGTCACGTACATGGATGCGACAGGGGACGGCTCGGTCTGGGTCGTGGCGGTCCCCGACACGGGCGCCGCCGCCGACGGGCAGGTGCCACAGCGGATCTCCGCGGTCGGTGCCACCGTCGCCGCGCCACCGTCGATCGCCGTCCTGTCCGACGGCCGCTACGTCGTGGCCTGGAGCGGCGCGCCCACCGGCGCCGCCGCGGTCGTGCAGGCTGTGGTCGTCGACGGCGATGGGCTGCCCGGAACCGCCTTCCAGGTCAGTGACGCCGCGTTCACCGCCGCCGCGGGACGCCCGTCGGTCGCGGTCGCCCACGGAGGCGGCGGCGTCGACACGATCGTGGTGGCGTGGCAGCAGGACAACGTCAGCGGCGTCGACGTGCGCGCGCGCGCGTTCACGGTCGGCGGCGTCGCGCACTACGACTCCGTCGCTGTCAGTACCGACACCTCGGGCGTGCCGCGGCAGGTGTCCGCCGCGATCGCCGGCGGGATGCTGCGGATGGGGTGGACCGGCCTGTCGAGCGACACGATACCGGTCGAGCAGACCTTCTTCCGGACGATGAGCGTCCCCACGCAGGACATCGTCGTGGTGTGGCCGACCGGTGCGGTCACCTCGGAGGCCGACGGCACGACCGGCGGCGTGACGCTGCAGGTGTCGCTCGCCGTGCCTCCGGTCGGAACCGTGACCGTCGTCGTCACCGTGTCGGACGACCGCGAGGCCGCGGTGTTCGGCGGCACACTGACGTTCGATGCGAACAACTGGAACGTGCCGCAGACGGTGACGATCCGGGGTCTGGACGAGATGGCCCGACTGGTCGACGGCAACCGGGCCTACACGGTGTCGGCGGCGATCGTGCCGGCCGATTCGATCGCGTCGTGGCATGGCGTCGCGGCGCAGACCGCGACCTTCACCAACACCGACACCGATACGTACAGCGAGTTCGTCGTCAACACCACCGACGACGTCGACAACGTCCTGATGATCGAGGGCGGGACCCGGACCGCGGGCAGCGCGCTCACGCCGCGTGACCTGTGGCTGCATGCGCAGGCCGGCCACACCGTGTCGCTGCGCGAGGCGCTGCTCGCCGCGAACTACGCCGACGAGGCGGGGGACGCGCGCGACACCATCAGGTTCGCGCTCGGCGCGGGTACCCATCGCATCACGCTGGACGCTGCCCTGCCCGCCATCGTGCATGCGGTCGACATCGACGGCGGCGCACCTGCGACGCCGGGCGGACCGCTGAACGTCGAGCTGACCCCTGGGAGCGGCGTCGGCGGTGACGGCCTGGCGCTCGACCCCGGCAGCGACGGATCGCGCATCGCGCACCTGTCGATCGGCGGCTTCAGCGGCAATGCGGTGCTCGTGCGCTCGAGCGGCAACACCATCGAGGGCAATCACCTGGGCGTCGACGCGAGCGGCACCGGCGCGTTCGGCAACGGCCAGCGGGGCCTGTCGCTGCACGACGACAACGATGCCGTCGCGGTGGCCGGCAACCTCGTTCGCGACAACGTGATCGGCTCGAACGAGGAAGGCGGCATTCGCATCCTCGGCGGCGAGGCCTCCGGCAACGTGGTCCAGGGCAACTTCATCGGGACGGACCGCAGCCTGACGCGGAACCTCGGCAACGGGTTCTCCGCGGGCACGGATCCGTTCGGCTACGGGATCCTGCTCACCAACGGCGCGCACGACAACATGATCGGCGGGGATCTCGCGGGCCAGAGGAACGTGCTGAGCCACAACGGCGATTTCGGCATCGTGCTCGGCACAAGCTCGTCGCGCGACAACGCGCTGATCGCCAACGTCATCGATGCGGACGCGACGCCGATCGAGCGCCGGACCGAGGGGCGCACCGTCCCGACCCCGGTGCTGACCAACGCCCGTCCGGGCTCGAACGCCAGCACGACGCGGGTCGACGTGTCGCTCACCGGCACGGCGGGCGCGTACTACCGGCTCGACTTCTACGTCGACCGTACCGCGTTCGAGCCGGGGTCCACGCAGCCGGTCGACGCGCAGATCTGGATCAGTGGTGTCAGCACGCGGGTCGTCCAGTTGGGCTCGAACGGCCGGTGGTCCGGCACCGTCACGCTCACCGTCGCCCCGCAGTACACGATGGCGGTGGTCGCCACCGCCACCCGGACCGACAACGCGACGCCGACACCGACGTTCTACGAGACCTCCGCGCTGTCGGCGGCGAGCCGCGTGAACCAGGTGCCGGTCTTCGA
>CAIUGQ010000264.1 GCA_903898725.1 uncultured Burkholderiales bacterium
ATCCCCACGGCCAGCCCAAGGCGCAGCACGGCGGGGTGGTCGCCACCGCGAACGACCTGTCGTTCGAACTGGTCCCGCAAGGCGACCGGACGGTGCTCTACGTGTTCGACCATGACACGCCGCTCGAGGCCCAGGCGTTCACCGGCAAGCTCACCGTGCTGGCAGGCACCGACAAGGCCGAAGCGGAGCTGAAGCCTGCGGGTGCGAACCGGCTGGACGCCCGCGTGACGGTGCCGAAGGGCGCGAAGGTCGTCGCGACGCTGATCGCGAGCGGCAAGAAGCCGCTGACCGTCCGATTTGCCTTGAAGTGAGCCGCGTCTGCGTGGCCGGCACCGGGGAGGTGCTGGCGTCCCGTAGGGGATTCGAACCCCTGTAGCTACCGTGAAAGGGTAGTGTCCTAGGCCTCTAGACGAACGGGACGAGGCAGGTGCTGCGTCGCTGCCTGGCGGCAGCGGTGAAACTCATGCGAACTGCTGGAACGAACCTGAACCGAACTGCTGAAACAACTGCGGTGAAACGGATCCGTTGGTGGAGGTAAGCGGGATCGAACCGCTGACCTCTTGCATGCCATGCAAGCGCTCTCCCAGCTGAGCTATACCCCCGACGTAAGCCCGCCATTATAGCGACGGGTCGCAGCCCTTGCAAGTCGAGGTCGGGTGGACCGCGACCGCCTGAACAGCGAGCGCGGAGTGTACCCGACTCATCCGAGGCGCGCCCGCACCATGCCGATGTTGCTCCTCAGCGCATAGAGCTCGTCGGCGTACGACAGCGGCACCGCGACCTTCTCGACGCGCGCATCGAGCGCGTCCAGACGCTCGCGCAGCGCCTGCCTCGCCTCGGGCGCGGGCTGCTCGGCGAGCTCGTCCTCGATCGTGCGCAGCTGCGCATACCAGCGGAAGACGCGCGAGCGCACGCGGAACTCGTAGATCGGCGGCACGATCCGCGACAGCGGCAGCAGCACGGCCACGATCGCGGCGAGCGCCAGCCACATGCGGTCGAGCAGGTTCGCGACCCACCAGGGCATGTAGCGCTGCAGGAACGGTTCGCCGTCGGCGTAGAAGCGCGCGGCCTCCTTGGCCACCGGCAGCTCGGCGGCACGCGGCGTGGGGAACTCGCCGCTGCGGCGGAACCAGCCGGGGCCGCCGTGGATCCGGTCGGCGGCCTGCACCATCAGCTGCACGAGCGCCGGATGCGTGCCGTCGCGCACGACCAGCGAGGTGGTCGTCGCCACCAGCGGATGGTTGCGCAGCGGGATGTCCCGGTCGATCGACACGATGCCGCGCGGCAGCGTCACCGGCGACAGGAACGGGTAGCGGCGCGCGTAGGCCTCGGCCTGCGGGAAGTCGAGCAGGCCGATGCCGGGGGTCTGCAGCAGCATCTGCACCAGCTGCGATTCGGGCGCGGAGACGAAGACCACCGCATCGAGCCGGTCGTCGAGCAGTTCGATCACCGCCTCGGTATCGCCGAGCTCCGAGCGCTTGAGTCGGGCGGGGTCGATCCGGTTGGCCTCGAGCAGACGGGTGAACAGCTCGGGCGTGCCGGACTGCGGCGTGCCGACGTTGACCCGCCAGCCGGCGAGGTCGACCAGGCGCACCGGCTTGCCCTTCGGGAGCGTGCGGCGGTGGAAGATCCACACCGGCTCGTAGAACAGGCTGCCGAGGGTGCTCAGCCCTTCCCGCGTCTCCTCGTCGCGCGAGGCGAGCCCGCCCTGCACGAAGCCGAACGACACGTCGCCGTCGGGCTCGTTCAGTGCGGCGAGGTTGGCGAGCGCACCGCCCGTACTGCGCAGCTCGAGCACGATCCCCTGGCGGGCCAGCGCCTGCCGGTACTGCTCGCCGAACGCATCGAACGCGCTCTGCTCGGGTCCGGTCACCATCACCGCATGGCGCGGCGGATTCGGCTGCAGCACGCGGTAGGCGAGCACCAGCAGGCCGACCGCGATCAGCACGAACGGGCCGCCCGCCACCAGGGCGGCGCGGAGCGACACGAAGAGCCTGCGCAGGGTCCGATTCATGCCGCCGGAGGGTAGCAGACGGGCGTGGTAACCTCCGCGCCCACGCCCCCGGCGCCCTGCCTACCGCCCCGCCCCATGACCGCCCGGCTCATCGACGGCAACGCGCTTGCCCGCTCCATCCGCGACGACGTGGCCCGCCGCGTCACCGCGCTCGCCGCCCGCGGCATCACGCCCGGCCTAGCGGTCGTGCTGGTCGGCGAGGACCCCGCCTCGGCGGTCTACGTCCGCAACAAGGTCAAGGACTGCGCGGAGGTCGGCATCGCCTCGACGCTCGACCGCCTGCCTGCGGACACCACGGAAGCGGCGCTGCTGGCGCGGATCGCGGCGCTCAACGCCGATCCCGCGGTGCACGGCATCCTGGTGCAGCTGCCGCTGCCGAAGCACATCGACGAGCACCGCGTGATCGAGTCGATCGCGCCCGCCAAGGATGCCGACGGCTTCCACGTCAGCAACGTCGGCCAGCTCGTCGTCGGCCAGCCGCTGTTCCGTCCGTGCACGCCCTACGGCGTGATGAAGATGCTCGAGCACGCCGGCACGCGCCTCGACGGCGCCGAGGCGGTGGTGATCGGCCGCAGCAACATCGTCGGCAAGCCGCAGGCGCTCATGCTGCTGGCGGCGGGCGCGACGGTCACGGTCTGCCACAGCCGCACGAAGGACCTCGCCGCGCACACGCGCCGCGCCGACGTGCTGGTGGCCGCGGTCGGCCGCCCCAACCTGGTCACGGCCGACATGGTCAAGCCGGGTGCGACGGTCATCGACGTGGGCATGAACCGCGGCGCCGACGGCAAGCTGTGCGGCGACGTCGACTTCGCCGGCGTCAGCCAGGTGGCCGGCGCGATCACGCCGGTGCCGGGCGGCGTCGGTCCGATGACCCGGGCGATGCTGCTGGTCAACACGATCGAGGCGGCCGAGCGCGGGGCGCGCTGAGGCCACCCCGCGCGGCAGCGCAAGGGGCGGACCGAAGGCGCCGGCAGACCGCCGTCGGTCGGCCACGGGCGGCCGGCGCGGGCCCCGTGAAACCCCGATCGGAGCGCGGCCACGCGAGGCGGGCGACAATCGGGGTCGTTCCCGACGCACGCCCCCGACACCCGACATGACCGACACCGCCCGCCCCGCCGCCAACCCGCTGCTCGACTTCTCCGGCCTGCCGCGTTTCGCATCGTTCGAACCCGGCCTGGTCACGCCCGCGCTGGACGTGGCGCTGGCCGATGCACGGGCCGCGGTCGAGCGTGCCGAGTCGCCGGCCACCGGCGCGACCTGGACCGACTTCGTGCAGCCGCTCGAGGACGCGACCGAGCGGCTCGGCCGGGTGTGGGGGGTGGTCGGACACCTGAACTCGGTCGCCGACACGCCCGAGCTGCGCGCGGTCTACAACGAGAACCTGCCGCGCGCGACCGAGTTCTGGACCGCGCTGGGGCAGAACACGGCGCTGTTCGCGAAGTACAAGGCGCTGCAGGCCTCGCCCGAGTTCACGACCCTGAGCGCCGCGCAGAAGCGGATCGTCGAGCATGCGATCCGCGGCTTCCGGCTGGGCGGTGCCGAACTGGTGTCGCCGGCGCGCGAGCGCTACGCCGAGATCCAGGAGCGCGGTGCCGCGCTCGCCCAGAAGTTCAGCGAGAACGTGCTCGATGCGACCAAGGCGTTCACCCTCGACGTCACCGACGAGGCGCGCCTCGCCGGCCTGCCCGACGACGCCCGTCAGGCCGCGCGCCAGGAGGCCGAGCGCGCCGGCGTGGCCGGCTGGCGCTTCTCGCTGCAGTTCCCGTCGTACTTCCCCGTGATGCAGTACGGCGAGGACCGCTCGCTGCGCGAGGCGCTCTACCGCGCCTACGTGACCCGAGCCTCCGAGCACGGGGCCGACGCCGCCCAGGACAACGGCCCGATCATCGACGAGACCCTGGCCCTGCGTGCCGAGGAGGCGGCCCTGCTCGGCTACCCCAGCTACGCCGACGTGTCGCTGGTGGCCAAGATGGCCGACTCGCCGAAGCAGGTCGTCGACTTTCTCCGCGACCTCGCCGCGCGCGCCCGGCCCTCGGCCCACCGCGACATGGCCGAGCTGCGCACCTTCGCGAAGGACACGCTCGGCCTCGACCCGCTCGCCTCCTGGGACATTCCCTTCGCGAGCGAGAAGCTCAAGGAGGCGCGCTACGCCTTCTCCGACAACGAGGTCAAGCAGTACTTCCAGCTGCCGCGCGTGCTCGACGGCCTGTTCGGCCTCATCGAGCGGCTGTTCGACGTCAAGCTCTCGCCCGACACCGCCGAGACCTGGCATCCGGACGTGCGCTTCTTCCGCATCGAACGCGCGGGCGCGCTGATCGGCCAGTTCTACCTCGACATGTACGCCCGCCCGAGCAAGCGCCCGGGCGCCTGGATGAACGATGCGCGGGGCCGCAAGCGCCTGCAGGGCGGCGCGCAGACGCCAGTCGCCTACCTGGTATGCAACGTCCAATCGCCGGTCGGCGACAAGCCGGCGCTGCTCACCCACGACGACGTGATCACGCTGTTCCACGAGTTCGGCCACGGCCTGCACCACATGCTCACGCGCGTCGACGAACTCGCCGTCTCGGGCATCGCCGGCGTGGAGTGGGATGCGGTCGAGCTGCCCAGTCAGTTCATGGAGAACTTCTGCTGGGAGTGGGACATCGTCGGCGCGATGACGGCCCACGTCGACACCGGCGCACCGCTGCCGCGCGCCCTCTTCGACCGGATGCTCGCCGCCAAGAACTTCCAGAGCGGGATGCAGACGCTGCGCCAGGTCGAGTTCGCGCTGTTCGACATGCGCCTGCACTCGGAGTTCGCCCACGGCGCCGGCGCCGACGGCCTCGACGTCCAGGCGCTGCTCGACGCGGTGCGCGCGGAGGTGGCCGTCATCGTGCCGCCCGAGTTCAACCGCTTCCAGAACAGCTTCTCGCACATCTTCGCGGGCGGCTACGCGGCCGGCTACTACAGCTACAAGTGGGCCGAGGTGCTGTCGGCCGACTGCTACGCGGCGTTCGAGGAGGAAGGCGTCTTCAACCCGGATACCGGACGGCGCTTCCTCGACGAGATCCTGTCGGTGGGCGGCAGCCGACCGGCCATCGACTCGTTCCGGGCGTTCAGAGGTCGGGACCCCAGCATCGAGGCGCTCCTCCGACACAATGGGATGGTCCAGGAGACCACCCATGCGGACGCGTGACCTCGCCCTCGCCCTAGCCTTCCCGACCCTGATGCTCGCGGCCGCGCCGGCCGCGGCCCAGTACAAGTGGATCGCGCCGAACGGCGCGGTCACCTACAGCGACCAGCCGCCGCCCCCGGGCATCAACGGTCACGTGCTCGGCGCGAGCCCGGCCGCCCGAGGCGACGAGGGCGGCGTGCCCGCCGCCCTGCGGGACGCGACCACGAAGTACCCGGTCGTGCTCTACACGACCACCGACTGCACGCCCTGCCAGCAGGCGCGCTCGCACCTGTCCAAGCGCGGGGTGCCGTTCTCCGAGCGCACGGTCTCCAGCAGCACCGATGCCGATCAGTTCCGCAAGGCCGGCTTCGCCGAGAACTCGTTCCCGGCGATCGCGGTCGGGCGCGAGCGAGCGGTCGGCTTCGAGGTCGGCGACTGGAACCGCCTGCTCGATGCGGCCGGCTATCCGAAGACCTCGGTGCTGCCGCCGTCGTTCAAGCACACGCCGGCCAAGGCGCTGGCCGACGCCGATCGCCCCGGCGGCAATCCGGCCGACGCCGGCTCGGGCGAGCGGGCGGCCGCCGATGCGCCGCGCGCCCGCGCGCGCCCCGC
>CAIUGQ010000265.1 GCA_903898725.1 uncultured Burkholderiales bacterium
CGCCCGCAGCCGCCGCGGCACGGACCTTCTTCTTCGCCGAGGGCGTGAGCGAGCCGGCGAGCCACGCGAGTCGAACACCGAGCGGCGCGAGCCACGGTCCGAGCTTGCGGTAGTGCTGCTCGGCGAGGATCTCGGTCGGCGCCATCAGCGCGGCCTGCCGTCCGCTGCCGATCGACTGCATCGCGGCCAGCGCGGCGATCACGGTCTTGCCGCTGCCGACGTCGCCCTGCAGCAGCCGGTTCATCGGCTCGCCGCCGAGCAGATCGCGCGAGACCTCGGCCCAGGCGCGACGCTGCGCACCGGTCAGCGCGAAGGGCAGCGTCGCGAGCAGTCGCTCCGGCGCAGCGGCGTCGGACAGCGGCACCGCGCGCTGACGGGCGCGTGCGGCGCGGGCCCGCTTGAGCGAGAGCTGCTGCGCGAGCAGCTCCTCGAAGACCAGCCGGCGCCAGGCCGGATGGCTGCGGTCCTCGAACGCCGAGATCGGTGCGCCGGGCGGCGGCTGGTGGATCAGCCGCAGCGAGTCCATCAGCGGCGGCAGACCCAGGCGCTCGGAGGTGCCGGGACGCAGCGTGTCGGTCCAGTCGGCCTCGGCCAGCGCCTGCAGGATCGTGCGGCGCAGATCGGCCTGGCCGATGCCGGCCACCGTCGGATAGACCGGGGTCAGCCGCTGCGGCAGCCGCTCGGCGGGACCGCTCAGGCGGTAGCGCGGATGCACCATCTCCAGCCCGAAGAGGCCGCCGCGCACGTCGCCGTGCGCGCGCACGCGCCGCCCGGGCTGCAGCTGCGCGACCTGCGACGGATAGAAGTGCAGGAAGCGCAGCGCGATGCGGCCGGTGCCGTCGTCGAGCTCGACCTGCAGCATCTTGCGCGGCCGCCCGACGACCTCGGCCTTGACCACCTCGCCGCCGACCTGCACGGTCTCGCCGGCACGGACCGCATCGATCGGGACGATGCGGGTCTCGTCCTCGTAGCGCAGCGGCAGGTGCAGCAGCAGGTCGGCGTCGGTGCGGATGCCGAGTTTCGCGAACCGGCCGAGGTCGTCCGGCGCCCTTCGATCCGTCACCGGCCCCGGAACCTCAGGACAGCACCATCACGGCCTCGACCTCGAACTGCGCGCCGCGCGGCAGGCTCGAGACCCCGACGGTCGAGCGCGCCGGGAACGGCTGCACGAAATGCTGCTGCATGATCTCGTTGACCTTCGGGAAATGCGCGAGATCGGTCAGGAACAGCGTGAGCTTGACGACGTCGGACAGCGAACCGCCGGCGGCCTGGGCCACGGCGGCGAGGTTGCGGAACGCGCGATCGACCTGTGCGTCGAAGCCGTCGACGAGCTGCCCGGTCGACGGGTCGAGCGCGATCTGGCCGGACAGGTAGACGACGTTGCCGGCCCGGACGGCCTGCGAGTACGGGCCGATCGCGGCGGGGGCACCGGAAGTCGAGACGATGGTCTTGGTCATGGCGGAGACGTCGGATGAGGTGGGCCCGATGGTAGCCGATGCCCGCCCCGGCTTCGCCGGCTCCACTGCCCGCTCAGCCGCCCGCTCAGCGCGCCACGATCGTCCGCTCGGTGTTGAGGCCGTCGGACAGCGCGATCTCGAAGGCGCCGCCGGCCGGCAGCGCATCGGTGCGCAGCACGCTGAGCCCGCCCCGTGC
>CAIUGQ010000266.1 GCA_903898725.1 uncultured Burkholderiales bacterium
CTCTTCGCGGTGTCGCTCGTCGTGCTCACCCCGGCGATCAACCGGGCGTCGGACACGAAGAACCGGCGCGCCTTCGGCTGGCTGCACGGTGCGAGCATCGTGGTGAATCTGGGGCAGCTGGGGGCGCTGCTTTGGGTGCTCTGGGGCGTTTGAGCGGGTTCTGATCAGCCGCCTCTCGGCGGGGTCACGGTCGGGACGAAGGAGGGCGCCGCAAGCATGCGGCGCCCGATTCGCCGGCGGCCCGCATGCGGGCCGAAACCCCGGCGAACCCCCCTGCTACACCTTCAGCCGTCGGCCGTCGGGCAGGTTCACGCTCACCGACAGCACTTCCATCTCGCGGTCGCTGTCGAGGTCGACCGCGATGTCCTCGGGGGTGACCGGGACGAAGCGGGAGACGGCCTCGAGCACGGCCTGCTTGATCTGGTGCAGCAGCTCGGGGTTGTTGGTGCGAGCGCCTTCGCGCGCGATGATCACCTGCAGTCGCTCCTTGGCGAGCGACGCGGTGCGGGGCTGGCGCCCCAGTATCCGGTCGAGCAGAGACTTCATCGGACCCTCCTCAGGCGGTGGCCTTGCGGCTCACGGAATCGAGCAGGCGGCGCAGGAAGCCGCGGTCTTCCTCGGCCACGAAGCGAAGCGGGAGCTGCTTGCCCAGGAAGCGGTCGATCGCGTCGCCGTAGGCCTGGGCGACCTCGGAGGTCGCATCGTGGACCGCGGGCACGCCGGCGTTCGACGACTCGAGCACGCGCTGCGACTCTGGGATCACGCCGAGCAGCGGCACCTTCAGGATCTCGAGGATGTCGAGGTACGACAGCATCTCGCCGGCGCGCACCCGCTTCGGGCTGTAGCGGGTGATCAGCAGGCGTTCCTGCACCGGCTCGCGGCCCTCGCGCGCACGGCGCGAGCGCGACTGCAGGATGCCGATGATCCGGTCGGAGTCGCGCACCGAGGAGACCTCGGGGTTGACGACGACGATCGCCTGGTCGGCGAAGGTCAGCGCCATGATCGCGCCGTTCTCGATGCCGGCCGGCGAGTCGCAGACGATGTAGTCGAAGCCCATCGCCTTCAGGTCCTTGATGACCTTCTCGACGCCGGCCTCGGTCAGCGCTTCCTTGTCGCGGGTCTGCGAGGCGGGAAGGATGTAGAGGTTCTGCGCGTGCTTGTCGCGGATCAGCGCCTGGTTGAGCGACGCCTCGCCGTTGATGACGTTGACGAAGTCGTACACCACGCGCCGCTCGCAGCCCATCACCAGGTCGAGGTTGCGCAGGCCGACGTCGAAGTCGATCACCGCCACCTTCTTGCCGCGCAGCGCGAGCCCTGCCGAGAGGTTGGCCGAGGACGTCGTCTTGCCGACGCCGCCCTTGCCCGACGTCACAACGATCACTTCACTCATCAGTCGTTTCCTTCCCCGAAAGGCTGGGTTGTTCGACGGCGGACGGCGCACGCGCCGCCCGCCCGGGTTCAGTCCTACAGCGGCCGCATCGACAGCGTGTCGGCGTCCGCCTCAAGCGAGATCCGCACCGGCTTGCCCGCGTGCTGCGCGGGCACGCCGTCCTCGAAGGTGCGGTAGATGCCGCTCACCGCCACCAGCTCGGCACGCAGCCCGAGCGTGAAGATGCCCGCGTCGCGGCGCCCGCGCGCACCGGCGATGGCGCGCCCGCCGAGCGTGCCGTACACGTGCACGTGCCCGTCGGCGATCACCTCGGCGCCCGGTGACACGTCGCCGATCACGATCAGGTCGCGCTCGCGCGCATAGATCTGCTGTCCGGAGCGCACCGGCCGCTCCACGACCATCGCGGCCTGCGCCGCCGGCGGCTCGGGGGCGACAGGGGGCGCGGGCGCGGCGGCGGGCGGCTCCGCACGGACGGGTGCCTCGGGCTCGGCAGGCTC
>CAIUGQ010000267.1 GCA_903898725.1 uncultured Burkholderiales bacterium
CGCGCCGCCATCCTCGGCTGGGGCGCCGTGCCGGTCGGCACCTGGCAGAAGTCGGCCACCGGCGACGCCGTGCTCGAGCACGAGCTCGCCGTCGAGGTGGTGCTCGACGCGATGGCGATGGCCGGGCTCGACAAGGCGTCGATCGACGGCGTGGCCGTGGCCCACCCGGGCGACCACACGAAGCAGGGCTATTTCCACACCTTCCTCACCGCCCACCTCGGCATCCGCGCGCGCGCCACCGTCGTGCAGGTGCTGGGCAACGGCATGACCGGCGGGCATGCCTTCGACACCGCCGTGCATCAGGTCACCTCGGGGCAGGCCGACTGCATGCTCGCGGTCGGCGTGCATTTCGAGACCGCGGTGCCCACCGCGCGCCACCTCGACTACAGCATCCGGCTGACCGGGGACGTCGACTTCCAGTCGGTGTTCGGCGCGGTGCCGATCGCCTGGTACGCGATGGACGCGCAGCGCTACCTTCACGAGCACCGCGTGCCGCGCGCGGTGCTGGCCTCGGTCGCGGTCAAGAATCGCGACCATGCGCGGCTCAACCCGCTCGCGCAGTACCGCACGCCGATCACCCTCGAAGAAGTGCTCGCCGCCCGCCCGATCGTCGAGCCGCTCGGGCTGCTCGAGGTGCCGGGCCGTGCCGACGGCGCGGTGGCGCTGGTGGTGGTGTCGGAGGACATGGCGCGCGCCAGCGGCCGGCCCTACGTGCTGGTGCGCGGTCGCGGCTTCGAGCACGAGGGCCTGCACCAGCTCTCCGACCGGGCCGGCACCGACGCGCTCGACTACGGCACGCTGCGGGTCGCCTCGCATCGGGCGCTGGCGTCGGCCGGGCTCGCGCTGGCCGACGTGTCGGCCTTCCAGCTCTATGCGCCGTGCACCATCGTCGAGGTGCTGGCCACCGAGGCGCTCGGGCTGTTCCCGCGCGGGCAGGGCGCCGCCGCGGCCGCCGACGGCCGCACCCGCGCCGACGGCGATCATCCGGTCAACACCTGCGGCGGCTGCCTGTCGCGCGGCCATCCGCCCGAGGCCACGCCGCTGTACGACGTCGTCGAGGCGGTGCTCCAGGCAAGCGGCTCCGCTGGGCCCCGGCAGGCCGCACGCGGGCCGATCACGATGACGGTCTGCGAGCTCGGCAAGTACAACGCCGCACTGGTCCATGTGCTGGAGGCCGTCCGGTGAGCACCCTGCCCGAGCTTCGCATGACCGGTGCCCGGCCGTTCCCGCCGCGCGTCTCGGCATTCACCCGGCCGTTCTGGGATGCCCTCGAGACCGGCACGATGCGCTCGACCCGCTGCGAGGACTGCTCGCTGCTGGGCTTTCCGCCGCGCAACCTGTGCCGTGCGTGCTGGAGCCGGCGCCTGGCCTGGACCGATCTCGCCGCCGGCGGCGTGCTCTACAGCTTCACCCGCGTGCATGTCGCCCCCGCCGCGTTCCGTGCCGATGCGCCGTACGCGATCGGCCTGCTCGACCTCGACGACGGGGTGCGGCTGATGTGCCGGATGGTGGGTGCGGTCGAACCGGCCGACATCGGCGCCCGGGCGCAGCTCCTCGTGCTGCGCTACGACGACGGCGCGCTGTTCGGCGCGCGCATGACACACTCGTCCCCCACGACCTGACCCGATCCGACCCGATCCGACTCGACCTCTGGAGACCGCCATGAGCAGCCAAGACGACTACACCCCGCCCAAGGTCTGGACCTGGAACAAGGCCAGCGGCGGGCGCTTCGCGAACATCAACCGCCCGATCGCCGGCCCGACCCACGACAAGGACCTGCCGGTCGGCCGCCATCCGATGCAGCTCTATTCGCTCGGCACGCCGAACGGCCAGAAGGTGACGATCATGCTCGAGGAGCTGCTCGCGCTGGGCCATGCGGGCGCCGAGTACGACGCCTGGCTGATCCGCATCAACGAGGGCGACCAGTTCGGCAGCGGCTTCGTCGCGGCGAACCCCAACTCCAAGATCCCCGCGCTGGTCGACCGCAGTGGCGAAACGCCGGTCCGGGTGTTCGAGTCCGGCGCGATCCTGATGCACCTGGCCGAGAAGTTCGATGCGTTCCTGCCGAAGGCCGGGCCGGCGCGGGCCGAGTGCCTGTCGTGGCTGTTCTGGCAGATGGGCAGCGCGCCCTACCTGGGCGGCGGCTTCGGCCACTTCTACGCCTACGCGCCGCACAAGATCGAGTACGCGATCGACCGGTTCGCGATGGAGACCAAGCGCCAGCTCGACGTGCTCGACCGGCGCCTGGCCGAGAGCGAGTTCCTGGGGGGGGCCGACTACACCGTCGCCGACATCGCCGTCTGGCCGTGGTACGGCGGCCTGGTCAAGGGCCTGCTGTACGGCTCGGGCGAGTTCCTCGCCGTGCACGAGTACAAGAACGTCGTGCGCTGGGCCGACCAGATCGGCGCACGTCCGGCGGTGCGACGCGGGCGTATCGTCAACCGCGTGATGGGCGATCCGGCCGCGCAGCTGCGCGAGCGCCACGAGGCGAGCGACTTCGACACCAAGACCCAGGACAAGCTCGACGCCCAGGCGGCGGGCGCGTCCGGCGCGGCCGGCTGAACGCCGCTTCGCGCGCCGCGTGAAGGTCGTCGTCCTCGGGGCCGGGGCGGTCGGCTGCTATGTCGGCGGGCTGCTCTCGCTCGCCGGGCTGGAGGTCGTCTTCGCGGCGCGGCCCGCGGTGCGCGACGCGATCGCCGCGCGCGGCGTGCGTCTGAGCGGACCGCGCGGCGAGTTCCACGCCCCGGACGTCACGGCGATCGTCCACCCCGACGAGGCGATCGGCGTCGACCTGGTGCTGTCGTGCGTGAAGCTCTATGACGCACGCGCATCGGCCGCGGCCTGGCGCCCGATGCTCGAGTCCGCCGCCGGCGTGATCTGCCTGCAGAACGGCGTCGACGGCGTGGCCCGCGTGGGTGCCGGGGCGCCGCAGGCACGCTGCTGGGGCGGACTGGCGATGGTCGCCGGGCAGCTTCGCGAGCGGGGCGTGGTCGAGTATGTCTCGGACATGTCGTCGATCGTCTTCGGTGGGCCGGGTGCGAAGGCGGACCCCGTGCTGGCCGCGTTCGTCGCGCAGGTCCGGGCCGCGACGCTGCCGACGCCGTTCGAGCTGCGGCGGGTCGAGGACATCGCGCGCCCGCAGTGGACCAAGTTCCTGGCGCTGGCGACCAACGCCGCGCTGACCTGCCTGACGCGCTCGCCGGCCGGCGTCGTCTATCGGGACGCGGCGCTGCTGGCGCTGGCGCGACGCTCGATCGGCGAGGTGCTCGCCGTCGCGCGCGCCGAGGGCGTGCCGCTCGACGACGCGGACGCCGACGCCGCGCTGGCCCTGCTGCGCGGCCTGCCCGCCGGCATGGTCGCCTCGATGCACCACGATCTCGTCGCCGGGCGCCGGCTCGAGCTCGACGGCCTGAGCGGCGCGGTCGCGCGGCTCGGCCGCGTGCACGGCATCCCCACCCCCTTCCACGACTTCGCCTGGGCGTGCCTCAAGCCGCATGCCGACGGGCACCGGAGCTGAGATGCGACTCGAGGACCTCTGCGACTCCGCGGCCGAGCTCGAGGCGCGGCGTGAGCTGGCCTGCGCCTACCGGCTGTTCGACCACCTGGGCTGGCACGAGCTGATCTACAACCACATCACCGTGCGGGTGCCGGGCACCGAGGATCAGTTCCTCATCAATCCGTTCGGGCTGCTGTACCGCGAGGTCAAGGCATCGAACCTCGTGAAGATCGACATCGACGGCCGCATCGTCGGCCCGTCCGAGCACCCGGTGAACCCGGCCGGTTTCGTCGTTCACTCGGCGGTGCACCGGGCGCGTGCCGACGCGCATGCGGTCGCGCACACGCACACCACGGCGGGTCAGGCGGTGGCCTGTCAGGAACAGGGCCTGCTGCCGCTCAGCTTCACGGCGATGTTCTTCACCGAGCGGGTGGCCTATCACGACTTCGAGGGCATCACGCTGGACCTCGACGAGCGCGAGCGGCTGGCGCGCGACCTCGGCGACAGCACGGTGATGATCCTGCGCAACCACGGGCTGCTGTCATGCGGACCGACCATCGCGGCGGCGTTCGTGGACCTGTACCACCTGCAGCGCGCGTGCGAGGTGCAGGTGGCCGCGCAGGCGGGCGGCGTGCCGCTGCGCTTCGCGCCGATCGAGGTGGCGCGGCGCAGCGCGGGTCAGCACAAGGCGGCCTGCGACAAGGGCGTCGAGGCGAAGCTGCTGTTCGGCGCGATGATGCGGTGGATGATCGACAAGGATGC
>CAIUGQ010000268.1 GCA_903898725.1 uncultured Burkholderiales bacterium
ACCAGCACCGGGTTCTCCTTGGCCTGGACCGCCGTCACGCCCTCGGGGAGGGTGACGTCGGACAGGTGCATCGGATGGCCGGCGGTCAGGTTGGCGAGGTCGACCGAGATGAACTCGGGCAGGTTGCCCGGCAGGCAGGTCACGTCGATCTCGGTCAGCACGTGGCTGACGATCGCGGCGGAGACCTTCACGGCCGGCGACGACTCCTGGTTCATGAAGTGCAGCGGCACCTTCATGTGGATCTTCTGGTCGGCGGCGACGCGCTGGAAGTCGATGTGCATGACCTGCGGCTTGTACGCGTGCCACTGCACGTCGCGCAGCAGGACCTGCTCGGACTTGCCGTCGATCTCCATCTCGAGGATCGACGCGTGGAACGCTTCGACCCGCAGCGAGTGGTACAGCGGGTTGTGATCGATCTCGATCGTGGTCGGGGTGGCGGTGCCACCGTAGACGATACCGGGCACCTTGCCCGTACGGCGCAGTCGGCGGCTCGCACCCGATCCTTGCGCACTGCGTGTCGTTGCGACGACTTTCATCGCGGACTCCTTCTGAAGTCCCGGGCTCCGCGACCAGAGCACCGGGCTGTTGAACCCCCCGCCGAAGGGCGGGGGACCGGGGTCGTCCGCCTCGCGGCGGACGTGTCGGCGAACCGGCGCTCGTGCGCCCGTCCGCCGGAATTCAGGTCATTCGTCGGTGAACAGCGACGACACCGAGTCGGCGCGGTTGATCCGCATGATGGTCTCGGCCAGCAGGGTCGCGCAGCTGAGCACGCGGATCTTGCCGCAGGACTGGCCGGCCTCGGACAGCGGGATGGTGTCGGTCACCCCCAGCTCGTCGAGCGAGGACTGGGCGATTCGCTCGACCGCGTTGCCCGACAGCACGGCGTGCGTGCAGTACGCGAGCACGCGCACGGCACCGTGCTCCTTGAGCGCGTCGGCGGCCTTGGTCAGCGTGCCCGCGGTGTCGACCATGTCGTCCATGATCACGCAGGTGCGGCCGTTGACCTCGCCGATGATGTTCATCACCTCGGAGACATTGGCCTTCGGGCGGCGCTTGTCGATGATGGCGAGGTCGGTGTCGAGGCGCTTGGCGAGCGCACGCGCACGCACCACGCCGCCGACGTCGGGCGACACCACGATGCACTCGGCCAGGTTCTGGGTGGCCACGTCGGCCAGCAGCACCGGGGCGGCGTAGATGTTGTCGACCGGGATGTCGAAGAAGCCCTGGATCTGGTCGGCGTGCAGGTCCATCGTCAGCACGCGGTCGACACCGGCGACCTCGAGCATGTTGGCGACGACCTTGGCGCTGATCGCGACGCGCGAGGAGCGCACGCGGCGGTCCTGGCGGGCGTAGCCGAAGTACGGCAGCGCGGCGGTGATGCGGCCGGCGGAGGCGCGCTTGAGCGCGTCGACCATCACCAGCAGTTCCATCAGGTTGTCGTTGGTCGGTGCACAGGTCGACTGCAGCACGAAGACGTCCTTGCCGCGGACGTTCTCCAGGATCTCGACCATCACCTCGCCGTCGGAGAAGCGCCCGACGGTGGCCTTGCCCAGTCCGATGCCCAGGTTTCCCGCCACCGCGGCGGCGAGCTTGGGGATCGCGTTTCCGGTGAAGACCATCAGGCCTTCGGGCCGGAGCAGATCGGTGGCGCTACGCACGGGCCGGTTCATCGTCGCGGTACGGAAAGGGTGGGCTGGGGAGGAAGGATTCGAACCTTCGCATGCCGGAATCAAAATCCGGTGCCTTAACCAACTTGGCGACTCCCCAACGGATGACGCGACAGCCCGCTGCAGACCCGGACCGTCCCGACTTCGCTGCGCAGCACCGCCCCCGCCAGCCGCCCGGCGAGGGCTTCGGTGGGGGTGGGACAGAACACGCACGCACCTGACCCGGACATCCGGGCCCGTGCGGGATCCAGCCCCGCCGCGAGGGCCGCATCCTTCAGTGACGACAAGGCTGCCGCCACTTCCGGGTACCGCCTCAGGACCACCGGCTGCAGGTCGTTTCCGCCCTGCCAGACCCGGTCATCCCGCGAAAGACCCGCGATTCTGAGGGGTTCGGTGTTGCGTGTCAATTCGGGGGCGGCGAACACGCCGGCGGTCGGCACCATCACCGGCGGGGCGACGACGACGAACCAGGATGGCGCCAGCTCGAGCGGCTCGAGGCGCTCGCCGACGCCGCGCGCGTACGCGGTCCGACCGAAGATGAAGAACGGCACGTCGGCGCCCAGGCGCAGCCCCAGAGCCGCCAGCCGCTCGTCGGGCCACCCCAGGCGCCAGAGCCGGTTGAGCGCCATCAGAACGGTCGCTGCGTCGGAGCTGCCGCCGCCGAGGCCGCCACCCATCGGGATCGTCTTGTCCAGGGCCAGGTCGACGCCGAGCGTCGTGCCGCTCTCGGCCTGCAGCAGCCGGGCGGCCCGGACGATGAGGTCGCTCTCGGGCGGCACGCCGGGGAGCGCACCGTGGCGGCGGATCTCGCCGTCCTCGCGCAGCCTCAGGTCGATGTGGTCACAGAGGTCGATCAGCTGGAAGACCGTCTCGAGCTCGTGATAGCCGTCCGCCCGCCGTCCGGTGACGTGCAGGAAGAGGTTGAGCTTGGCCGGGGCGGGGGCCTGGAGGATCTCGCTGAGCATCGGGAGGGCAGGGCGGGTAGGGCAGGGCAGGGCAGGGCGGTGCAGGGAGGGCGGGTCAGCGGTCGAGCACCAGCACCACGCGCAGGAACGTGTCGCCGTGCGGGCGCCGCAGGGCCCAGCGTCGGGGTTCGCGCTCGATGCGCCAGCCGCTGTCCTCGGCGCTGGTCACCTGGCCCTGCGCATCGCGGGCGAGCACGGACTCGAACCGGTCGTCTAGCCAGTCGGGCAGCCGCTCGATCGGCAGCGGCCAGCCGAGCGCCCGCTCGAGCAGCGCGTCGAGAGACGGCGCGCGCACCGTACGGCCGTCGGACAGCGTCAGCGCCGAGCGTCCGTCGGGTTCGCGGCGGCCGGTGGCGACCGTCTGGCCGAACGGCGAGACGAGCTCGAGGTCGAGGGCGCGCGCACCGGCCTGGCCTCGCGCGACGAGCGCGAAGCGGCCGGCAACGGTGTCCTGGTTGCCGCCCGGGACGGCGGCGTCGATGACGACCGAGAACCGCCCGGCCCATTCGCGGACGGATTCGCTGGGCGCGACGACCGGCGGGGCGGGCGGGGTGACCGCGCAGCCGGCGGCAGCGAGTGCTGCGGTGACCAGCACCGCCGCGGCGGCTGTCCGCCGGATGCGGACGAGCCCGAGGCCTGCAGCGGCGGTGCGGCGCTCAGAGCGCCACATTCAGCCTGGCCAGCGTCTCGCGCAGCGTGGAGTTGTCGGGCTCGCGCCCGCGCGCCTCGCGCCACAGCGTGCGGGCCTCGTCGGTGCTGCCCATCGCCCACAGCACCTCGCCGAGGTGCGCCGCGATCTCGACTTCGGGTCGCTGCGCGTAGGCCTTGCGCAGGTACTCGAGCGCACGCGGGTAGTCCTTCTGCCGGAACAGGACCCAGCCCATGCTGTCGAGGATGTGCGGGTCGTCGGGCGTGAGGGCGAGCGCCCGCTCGATGAGCGTGCGGGCCTCGTCGAGGCGGATGTTGCGATCGGCGAAGGTGTAGCCGAGCGCGTTGTAGGCATGGGCGTGGTCGGGCCGCAGCTCGATCAGGCGCCGCAGTGACTGCTCCATCACCGCCACCCGGTCGATCCGCTCGGCGGCCATCGCATGGTCGTAGAGCAGGTCGGTGTTGTCGGGCATGCGCTCGAGCCCGGCCGCCAGCACATCGAAGGCCTCCTGGTTGCGACGCGCCTCGCGCAGCACCTGGGACTCGGCGGCCAGCAGCTGGACGCGTTCGCGCTGGCTGCCGGCGGTGGCGTCGCGCAGCACCTCGCGGGCGGCCTCGACCTGCCCGAGCTTGCCCATCAGCAGCGCGCGCCGGATCGTCGCCGGGATGTACTCCTCGCCGCGCGGCACGCGCTCGAGCCAGTCGATCGCCTCCTGGGGGCGCGCGCCTTCCTCGGCGATCTGCGCGAGGAACAGCAGCGCAGGCGCGTTGTCGCGCGGGACCGAGCGCGGCAGGTCGACGTAGCGCTTGAGGTAGCGCGTCGCCTCGGCGGGCTGCTTGCCCTGGTAGGCGAGCTGGGCGAGCGAGAACAGCACCGCCGGACTGTCCGGCCGCTGCGCGAGGGTGCGCTCGAACTGGGCGCGGGCCTCGTCGTTGCGGCCGTCGGCGAGCAGCAGGCGCGCATAGGCGTAGCGGCCCTCGAGCGACATCGGCTGGCGCTGCAGGTAACGCTCGAGGATGCCGAGCGCCTCGGCCTTGCCGTCGGGCAGCCGGTGGATGTGGCGCGCCGCGCCGATCACCGCATCCTCGTCGTCGGGCGCCAGGCGCAGCGCCTCGCGGGCCTCGGCGGCGGCGGCCGGGAAGTCCTCGGCGGACGAGGCGAACTGCGAGCGGGCGAGCCGCGCCGCGGCCACGCCGAGGTCGGGCGCGCTCAGGCGCTGGATCATCTGCCAGGCGCCGGCGCGGTCCTGGACGCGCTGCAGCGAGCGCTGCAGCTGCGCGTAGGCGGCCGGCAGCGTGCCTTCGCTGCGGGCCCGCGCGAGCCGCTCGGCGAGGGTCGGCTCGACGTCCTTGAGGCGGCCGGAGCCCAGCCACAGCGTCTCGAGCATCTGCGCGGCGGCGCGAGAGTCGGGCGAGAGCTCGCGCCAGAGCTGCGCGGACTGCACTGCCTCGTCGAGCGCGCGGGCGCCGATCGCGACCTCCGCGGCACGGCGCGCGATGCGCGGATCACGCGTGCTGCGCGCGACCGACATGTAGGTGGTCCACGCCGATCCCATCTCGCCGCGCTGCGCGGCGAGGTCCGCGGCGAGCAGCTGGAAGAGGAGCTGGGGGGAGAGGTCGACGCTGGGCGGCGCGCTCTCGGTGTCCGGCGCGGGGGCGACGTCGGCGAGCCGGGCCGTGGCACCGGGGGGGGGGGGGGTGGTGGGCGGAGCGGACGGGCGGGTGTCCGCCGCGGTCGAGGGCGACGCGACGGGACCCTGCGTCGCGCACCCGGACGCGACGGCCGCGACCACGGCCGCGGCCAGCGCGATGACTGCTTTCATGGGCCGATCTTAGGCTGCTTTACACTGCCGGGCAACCGAGCGCCGGACCTCCGCAGAGGGCCCGGCATGACATACCTCACGCCCCGCCGATGCCCGAACTGCCCGAAGTCGAAGTGGTCCGCACCGGGCTGGCGGCGACTGCGGTCGGCCGGACGGTCAGCGCCGTGGCGCGGCGGGCACCGGCGCTGCGCTGGCCGATTCCCGCCGACCTCGACGCCCGGCTCGTCGGACGGACGCTGCGGGCCGTCGAGCGGCGCGGCAAGTACCTGCTGCTGGTGTTCGACCACGGCTGGCTCATCGTGCACCTCGGCATGTCGGGCACGATTGCCTGGGCGCGCGCCGATCTGCCGCTGCGGGCCCACGACCATCTCGACCTGGCGTTCGGCGACGGCGTGCTGCGGCTCAACGACCCCCGCCGCTTCGGCGCGGTGCTGTGGCACGACGCCGCCGACGGTCCGCCCACCTCGCATCCGCTGCTCGCCTCGCTCGGCGTCGAGCCGTTCTCCGACGCCTTCGATGGCGCGCTGCTGCATGCCGGCACCCGCGGCCGCCGCGTGGCGATCAAGCAGCTGCTGCTGTCGGGGACGCTGGTGGTCGGCGTGGGCAACATCTACGCGTCCGAGAGCCTGTTCCGGGCCGGCATCCGGCCGTCGACCCCGTCGCGCACCCTGACGCGGCCGCGCTGCGAGCGGCTCGCCGACGCGATCCGGGGCACGCTCGCGGCCGCCATCGCGGCCGGCGGCAGCACGCTGCGGGACTTCGTCTCGAGCGAGGGCGCCAGCGGCTATTTCCAGCTCGAGTGCTTCGTCTACGATCGGGCGGGGCTGCCCTGCCGGGTCTGCGGTCAGCCGATCCGCATGCGGCACCACCAGCAGCGGGCAACCTACTGGTGCGTGGGCTGCCAGCGCTGAAGGACTCGGCCGGCTAAGTCCGGTCCGAACGCCGTCCGCATGCCGTCCGTCGGTCGGCCGATGCGGCCCGCCGGCGCGCGTCGGGTCCGCGGGGCCCTGTGCTAACCTCGCGCGGATGTCGAGTGCCGACCGGCCGGGCCGGACCGACCCCGCGGATCGCACTCCCACGTACCCCCACCCGATGAGCGGCTTCAACGAACGAATCCGCGAGTACGGCGCGTGGCGCGGCGAGCTCGCCGGTGCGATCGGCCGCTACGGGCACTGGCTCGCCGACGCGAACCTCGCCGACGCCTCGCTGCAGGCGCGCCTCGCCCGGCTGCTCGACCGCCTGCGCGACGACCGCATGTCGGTCGCCTTCGTCGCCGAGTTCTCGCGCGGCAAGTCGGAACTGATCAACGCGCTCTTCTTCGCCGACTACGGTCAGCGTGTGCTGCCCTCGTCGGCGGGCCGCACGACGATGTGCCCCACCGAGCTGCTGTGGGATCCGTCGCAGCCCCCCGGCATCCGGCTGCTCCCGATCGAGACGCGGCTGCGCGACGTGTCGGTGGCCGACCTGCGCAGCACCCCCGAGGCCTGGCGTTCGGTCTCGATCGATCCGACCGACGTCGAGAGCCTGAAGCTCGCCTTCGAATGCGTGCGCGAAACCAAGCGCGTGCCCGCCGAGGACGCGATGCTGATGGGCCTCTTCGACGCCGAGGATGCGTCCTCGCCGATCGCGCCCGACGACGCCGACATGATCGAGGTGTCCTGCTGGCGTCATGCGCTGGTGAACTTCCCGCATCCGCTGCTCGAGACCGGTCTCGTCGTCATCGACACGCCGGGCCTCAACGCGATCGGCGCCGAGCCCGAGCTGACGCTGAACCTGATCCCGAGCGCCCATGCGGTGCTGTTCGTGCTGGCGGCGGACGCGGGCGTCACCCGCACCGACGTCGACGTCTGGCGCGAGCGCATCAGCCCCGCGCACCGTGCCGGTCGCTTCGTGGTGCTCAACAAGATCGACGGCCTGTGGGACGAGCTGAAGTCCCCCGCCGAGATCGAGCGCGAGATCGAAGGGCAGGTCACCTCGGTGTCGCGCACGCTGCAGCTGCCGCCGCAGCGCATCTTCCCGGTGTCGGCGCAGAAGGGACTGGTCGCCAAGATCAACGGCGATGCGGGCCTGCTCGCGCGCAGCCGGCTGCCCGAGCTCGAGCGCGCGCTGTCGCGCGAGCTGGTGCCGCAGCAGCAGTCGATCGTGCGCGAGCTGGTGCGCCGCGAGTTCGACGAGGCGCACGGCGTCATCGACGGCCTGCTCGGCTCGCGCCGGCGCAATCTCGTCGAGCAGGTCCACGAGCTCGACGGTCTGCGCGGCAAGAACCGCAGCGCGATCGAGCAGATGGCCAAGCGCATCCGCAGCGAGCGCGGCGACTTCGAGCGCAGCCTGCGCAAGCTGCAGGCGCTGCGCTCGGTGTTCGGCCGCCACCAGCAGGAGATCTATGCGACTGTCGGCATCGACCGACTCAAGCGGCACGTGCGCGGTGCCCGCCAGCAGATGCGCGAGAGCAAGCTGTCGCTCGGGCTCAGGGAGGGCATGACGCAGCTGCTCGAGGCGGTGCGCACCGACTTCTCCAGGCTCGATTCGCTCGTCGACGAGGTGTCGGCCCTGATGGCCGCGATGTACGGCAGCTTCAATCGCGAACACGGCCTGACGCTCGGTGCGCCGATGCCGTTCACGACGCGCCCGTTCGTCGCCGATCTCGAACGCATCGGGGCCCTGTACGACCGTCACTTCGGTGCGCTCAGCCTGGTCACCACCGAGAAATGGGCGCTCACCCGCCGCTTCTTCGAATCGGTGGCCGTGCGGATCCGCGACGTCTACGAGAAGGCCGGACGGGACCTCGAGAGCTGGCTGCGCGCGGTGATCGCGCCGATCGAGAGCCAGGTCCGCGAGCACCAGCAGCAGCTTCGCCGGCGGCTCGACTCGGTGCAGCGGGTGCTGCAGGCCAGCGAGCAGCTCGAGGCGCGCATCGCCGAGCTCGAGGAGCATCGGCTGCAGGTCGAGCAGCAGCATGGCGCGCTGCAGGCGCTGGCCCGGGAGGTCGCTGGGGTGCTCGAGCGTCGCGAGACGCCGAGCGACGAGGCGGCGGTCGCCGCTTGAGCGCAGGGCCGGCCGCGGCGGGCGCATTCGCCGACACGCTGATCGCCTGGCAGCGTCGGGCCGGCCGGCACGACCTGCCCTGGCAGCGCACCCGGGACCCGTACCGCATCTGCGTCTCCGAGATCATGCTGCAGCAGACGCAGGTCTCGACGGTGCTCGGCTACTACGACCGCTTCCTCGCACGCTTCCCGGACGTGGCCACGCTGGCGGCCGCGCCGATCGACGACGTGCTGCGTCACTGGAGCGGCCTCGGCTACTACTCGCGGGCGCGCAACCAGCACGCGTGCGCACCCGCCGTCGTCGAGCGGCACGGCGGCGCGTTTCCCGCGACCCCGGAGGCGCTCGAGGCGCTGCCCGGCATCGGCCGCTCGACCGCTGCGGCGATCGCCGCCTTCGCATGGGGCGTGGCGGCGCCGATCCTCGACGGCAACGTCAAGCGCGTGCTGTGCCGGGCCTTCGGCGTCGAGGGCTTCCCCGGCGAGCGTGCGGTCGAGCAGCAGCTCTGGGCGATCGCGGCCCGCGAGCTGCCGGCGGCCGGCGAGGACCGGATGCAGGCCTACACGCAGGGGCTGATGGATCTGGGCGCGACGCTGTGCGTGCGGACGCGCCCGCGCTGCGAGGCCTGTCCGGTCGCCGAGCGCTGCGAGGCGCGTGCGCAGGGGCGCATCGAGGCGCTGCCCACGCCGCGGCCGGCGCGCGTCGTCGAGACCCGCAGCGCCGACTGGCTGCTGCTGCGCGTCGCGGGCGCGGTGCTGCTCGAGCGACGGTCCTCGACCGGACTGTGGGGTGGTCTGTGGAGCCTGCCCGAACTGAGTCCGCCCCGACGCGCCGAACCGGGCGAGCCCGCCGCGCCGCAGGTCGATGCGGCGGGGGCGGCCGCCTGGGTGACGACACACGTCGCGCCCCTGCCCGATGCGCCCGAGGCCTTCGGCGAGGTGCGCCATGCGTTCACGCATTTCCGCCTGCGCGCGCGGGTCTGGCAGGCCGCGCTGCCGGGGGGCGAGCCGCCGCCGGCGCCCGACGGGCACCTGTGGCTGGCACTGTCGGAGGCCGACGGGGCGCCGCTGCCGAAGCCGGTGAAGACGCTGCTGACCGGCCTGTCGCACCGCCTGGTCTGAGTCAGCGCCCGGGTGCAAGGGGTCGCGCGGGTCACGGTCCGCGCTCGCGCGCCGCCAGTCTGTCCTGGACATCGCCGGCGGCTCGCCGTCCGCCCGCCCCCCGGCGCCGGCCGTCCGTGCCGGGCGGCTTTGCAGCCGTGGCCGGCACGGAGGAGGGTGCGGTCATCCCGCTGCCCACCCCCCAAGACGACCATGAAGACTCGTACCCTGCTGCTCGCCACCGCCGGCATCGCCGTCACCACCGCCGCCGCTGCCGGCGCCGTCACCGCGATGCGCGCCTCGGCCATCGCCGAGCAGGTCAGCGCGCTCGGCGAGCAGATGCGCGATGGCGAGGTCCGTGTCTCCGGCCTGAAGCACGAGAAGGGGCTGCTGCGCTCGACGGGCCGCTTCGAGATCGCCGTGCAGGCCGGCTGCGACGCGGCCGAGGGGGATGACAAGCCGACGAAGGCGCTGGTCGAGTACGAGCTGTCGCACCTCGGACTGCCCACCTCGCCGGTGCGCTTCACCTTGTCGGCACGGCCCGGCGGCGAACTCGGCGATCTCCTCAAGGACAGCCTGGCCGAGCGGCCGCTGCTGACCGCGCAGGGCACGGCGGGGCGCGACGGCGCCATCGACGCGACGATGGCCACCCCCGAGCTGTCGCTGCGCGACGGCACGACCTCGATGAAGGTCGCGGCCTCGAGCGGGCGCGTGGTGATGGGCGGGACCGCCTTCAAGCTCGACTGGTCGACCGACCGCGCGACGGTGCGCGACGGCGAAGGCGCCTACGAGGTGCGCGGCGTGCGTCTGGGCGTCGACCTCGCCGACCTGCGGCTGGGCACCGGCACCTCGAAGATGGACATCGACCATGTCGACACGCCGTCGCTGCAGATGGAGGGCCTGGCCCTGGTGTCGGAGGCCACGGTTCGGGGCGAGCTGCTCGATGCGCGCTTCGCGCCGACGGTCCGCAAGGTCACGGTCGACGACGAGAGCCTGACCGACCTCGCGCTCGACCTGTCGGCCAAGGGCGTGCATGCCAAGAGCTGGGAGACGCTGGTGCGCATCGGCACGGAGAGCTGCGGCTTCCAGGGCATGACCCGCGCCGAGACCGCCGAGGCGCGCGATGCGGCGCGCACGCTGCTGGTCCGCGGCCTGACGGTCGCGGTCTCGCGGCTGGCGGCGACCGGGCCCGAGGGCGCGGTCAAGGGCGAGCTCGAGCTCGGTCTCGAGGCCTCGGGCGAGCGCGGCACCTCGCTGCCGCCGGTGCTGGCCAAGCAGGCGTTCGCACGCGGCCGGATCGAGCTGACCGGCAAGCTGCTCGATGACGGCCAGCGCGAGCAGCTCCTGGCGAGCGGCCTGGCGACCGAGCGCGGCAAGTCGATCGTCGCGTCCTTCGACTACACGCGCGGCGCGCTGTCGCTGAACGGGGCGCCCGATCGCAACGGCTTCGCCGATGCGGTGCAGAGCGCGCTCGCCGGCGTCGACTCGATGCTGGCCGAGACGCTCGCCGGCCCGGTCGGCGGCTCGCGTGCGCCGCAGGCTGCAGCACCCGCGGCACCCGCCGGGCGGGCACCGGTCAAGGTCGGTCTGCCGTACTGAAGCGAGGCTGCGCCGGCGGCGCTCAGCGACCGCCGCGCGCGTCGATGAAGCTTGCGGTGACGTAGGGCGAGGCCTCGCCGTCGGCGAGCCAGACGATGCTGCGGGCGACCTCGTCGGCGGTGCCCACGCGGCCCATCGGCACCGAGCGCGCGATCTCGTCGAGCTGGCCGGGCGGGCGGGCCGCGTGGATCTCGGTGTCGATGACGCCGGGCCGCACGCAGTTCACGCGGATCCCTTCGCCCGCCACTTCCTTGGCGAGGCCGATCGTCATGGTGTCGAGCGCGCCCTTGGTCGCCGCGTAGTGCACCCAGACACCGGCCGTGCCGAGCTGCGAGGCACCCGAGCCGACGTTCACGATGGCACCGCCGCGCCCGCCGTGGCGGGTCGACATCCGGCGGATCGCCTCGCGCGCGCAGAGGAACGGCGCGCGGACGTTGGTGCGCAGCACCTCGTCGAGACGGGCCGGGTCGAGCTCGTCGACGCGCGCCACGCCGCCGGTGATGCCGGCGTTGTTCACGAGCGCCGTCAACGGACCGAGCGCATCGGCCGCCTCGAACACGCGTGCCACCGCGGTCTCGTCGCCGATGTCGGCGCGCAGCGCGATCCCCCGGCCGCCGGCCGCGGTCAGGTCGGCGAGCACCGCCTCGGCGTCCGCCGAACGGTCACGATAGACGATGGCGACCGCCCACCCCTGGCTGGCCGCCAGGCGTGCCGTGGCCGCGCCGATGCCTCGACCCCCTCCGGTGACGATCATCGTGCCGCGCTGCTTCATCGGGAAACTCCTGGGGTCCGGTTCAGATCACCTGGTGCTGCTGCAGCCAGCGGTGCACCAGCGACAGCCGCGCCAGCGGCTCTTCGAGCGCCATCAGCTTGTGACGGGCGGGATTGGGGATCGGCAGGAACTCGGCCAGTCGGTTGGCGATCCAGGCGGCCGAGTCGAAGTCGAAGGGCTCCGCGATCATCCGCTTCTGCGGGTCGGGTTCGCGGGTGCGCAGCTCGTCGACGATGCGGTGCACGAGCATCGTGCACTCGGCCATCTCGTCGGGCACCTCGAGCCGCGGGTCCTCGGGGAGCTCGTCGATGCTCGCGCGGATCAGGCCGTTGCCGCCGACCCGACGGTCGACGATCCGGAACCGCGCGCCGCCGATCGTGCGCAGCTGCAGCACGCCGAGCTGCTCCATGTCCCAGCCGCGGATGTGGGCGAGCGTGCCGATCGGCTCGTGCTCGGCGGCCTCGCCGACCTCGCCACCCCGGGTGATCAGGCACACGCCGAAGGGCAGGTCGCGCTGCATGCAGTCGCGGACCATGTCCATGTAGCGCGCCTCGAAGATCCGCAGCGGCAGCACCCCGCCGGGAAAGAGCACGGTGCCGAGCGGAAACACCGGCACGTCGGCGTTCATGTGCTGCATGGGACCTCAGGCGGCGAGCTGGCGGGCGGCGAGCGCGCGGTGGCGCACCAGCACTCGCTCGCCCGGACGGAAGCGCTGCGCGAGCTGCTCGACGACGTAGACCGAGCGGTGCTGACCACCGGTGCAGCCGATCGCGACCGTCAGGTAGCTGCGGTTCTCCTGCACGTAGGACGGCAGCCAGGTGGTCAGGAAATGGCCGACGTGGTCGACCATCCGCCGGACCGCCGGCACCTCGCGCAGGAACTGCGCCACCGGCTCGTCGAGTCCCGACAGCGGCCGCAGCTGCGGGGTGTAGTACGGGTTGGGCAGGCAGCGCACGTCGAAGACCAGGTCGGCATCGAGGGGCACGCCGTACTTGAAGGCGAACGACTCGAACAGCAGCACGATCGACGCCCGCTCGAGTCCGACCACGTCGCGCACCCATTGGCGCAGCACGTTAGGATGCAGGTCGCTGGTGTCGATCGAGACGCCGACGTCCTCGATCGCGCTCATCAGCTCGCGCTCGCTCTCGATCGACTCGAGCAGCGTCGGCGCGGGCTCGTCGGGCCGCACCTGCATCGTCAGCGGATGGCGCCGGCGGGTCTCGGAGTAGCGCTGCACCAGCGTGTCGGTGCGGGCATTCAGGAACAGCACCTTGACGTCGTGGCCGTGCCCGGCGAGCGCCGCGATGATCTGCTTGAGGTCGGCGACCGACTCGCCGCCGCGGGCATCGATCGACACCGCGACGCGCCCGTAGCCCTGCTCCTCGAGCGAGCCGATCACGTCCTGGAGGAACTTCGCCGGGAGGTTGTCGATGCAGAAGAAGCCATCGTCCTCGAGCACGTTGATCGCGATCGACTTGCCTGATCCCGAGATTCCCGTCACCAGCACGACCCGCATCACGTCACTCCGCCGAAGCCTGGATGGCGCGCTGCTGGCGCGCGATGAACTCGCGCATCGTGTCGATGCCGCGCAGCCTGAGGATGGTGTTGCGCACCGCCGCTTCGGTCAGCACCGCGATGTTGCGGCCCGCCGCCACCGGCACCACCACCTTGCGGACCTGCATGCCGAGCACCTCCTGGCTGAGGTCCTCGAGCGGCAGCCGCTCGTACTCGTCTTCGTGGGTGCTGCGCCGGACCAGGTGCACGATCAGCTTCAGGCGCATCTTGCGGCGCACCGCGGTCTCGCCGAAGACGGTCTTGATGTCGAGCAGCCCGAGTCCGCGGACCTCGAGCAGGCCCTGCAGCATCGGCGGACAGCGGCCTTCGATGGTGCGCGGGCCGATGCGGTGCAGCTCGACGACGTCGTCGGCGACCAGGCCGTGACCGCGGCTGACCAGCTCCAGGCCGAGCTCGCTCTTTCCCAGCCCGGATTCGCCGGTGATCATCACGCCCAGGCCGAGCACGTCCATCAGCACGCCGTGCATGTTGCACGACACCGCCAGGGCCTTGGCCAGCAGGCTGCGCAGCAGCTCGATCGCGCGGGCGCTGGGCAGCACGCACTCGAGCAGCGGCAGGCCATGGGCGTCGCAGGCCGCGAGCAGTGCGGGGGGCGGCAGGATGCCTTCCGACATGACCAGCGCGGGCGGCTCGCCGGCGATGATCTCGTCGACGATGTGCTGGCGCCTGGTCTCGCTCAGCCGGTGGAAGTACCCGACCTCGGCGATCCCGAGCACCTGGATGCGGTGCGGATGGATGAGGTTCAGGTAGCCGACCTGGTCGACCGTGTCGGGGGCCGGCATGGCGGCGGGTCGCTCGGCGCCCCCGAAGCCGCCGACCCAGCGCAGCGCCATCGTCTCGGCCGAGCGTTCGACGAGCTCGCGCACCGTCAGCGTGCGCGGCTCCGGCACGCCCTCGTCGGGTCGGACGAGGTCATCGGGGAGGGCGGCGGGGTGACCGGAAGGCGCGGCGGACATCGAGTCCACTGTACACCGGGGACCGGCGCGGCGCAGCCGCGGGACGATGACGGAAGGGGGCTGCGGGGCGCCGATGGACGGCGATCGGCGCACTCAGGCGCCGGCGGGCTCAGGCCGCGGGGCGGTACGGTTCCCAGGTGGCGAGCACCCGGTGGATCGCGCCGGCGTCGTCGGACGTCATCAGCGTGTCGCGGATGCCGGTGTCCGACAGCAGCTCCGCGAGCTCGGAGAGGATCTCGAGGTGTTCTTCGGTCGCGTGCTCCGGCACCAGCAGGAAGACCAGGAGCTTGACCGGCTGGGCGTCGGGCGCATCGAAGGGGATGGGCTCGGCGACGCGGACCACCGCCGCGATCGCGTCGCGCAGTCCCTTGATGCGGCCGTGAGGGATCGAGACCCCCTGACCGAGCCCGGTGGAGCCCAGCCGCTCGCGGGCGAACAGCGAATCGAACACCTTGCCGCGCTCGATGCCGTGCTCGTTCTCGAACAGCAGCGCGGCCTGCTCGAACACGCGCTTCTTGCTCGAGACCTGCAGATCCAGCAGGACGTTCCGGGCCGGCAACAGCTTGGCGATTCGGTTCATCTCGGGAGCCGCGAACGGCCGGTTGTTGCGATGCAATATATGTGCAAGACCCGGGCCCGACCCGATGTCGCGGCCGATTATAGCCACGATTGCCCGCTGCGGAATGCCAACTATTTTGCGTTGCGCAAAAGCCGTCTGCCGACCGCCCGGAGGCCCCGTCGAACCGGAACGGGACTGTCCGGGCGCTGTCCGGGACGGATCAGGACTCGACGTGGTGCTTGATCGCCTCGTGGGGATGGGCGAAGCGCTTGTCCTTGTACTTCAGGACCTGCCGGTCGAGCTTGTCCACCAGCGCATCGATGGCCGCATACAGATCGTCATCGACCGACTCGGCGAAGATGTCCTTGCCCCGGACGTGCAGGGCGATCTCCGCTTTCTGTCTGAGCTTGTCCACCGAGAGGAACACGTTCACGTCGATCACCTGGTCGAAATGACGTCGAATCTTCTGGAGCTTCACCGTGACGTATTCGCGCAACGAAGGGGTGACTTCGAGGTGGTGTCCGCTGATGGAGAGATTCATGAATGCTCCTGAAAGGCTCGCGACGATGTGTTGGCGGCGCAGCGGGCGCGCCGTCGTCGGGTGACCTCTCCGGAGGCTTCTACAGCGTCTTGCGCTGCGCGACCGGCGGGATCTGGAGCGCCTCGCGGTACTTCGCGACCGTGCGGCGTGCGACGACGATGCCCTGCTCGCCGAGGACTTCGGCGATTCGGCTGTCTGATAGCGGGTTCTTGGGATCCTCCGCGGTGACGAGCTGCTTGAGCAGGGCCCTGATCGCGGTGCTCGATGCCGCACCGCCCGTATCGGTCGCCACATGGCTCCCGAAGAAGTACTTCATCTCGAACGTGCCGAACGGGGTGTGCATGTACTTCTGGGTCGTCACGCGCGACACCGTCGATTCATGCAGGCCCAGTGCGTCGGCGATCTCGCGCAACACCAGCGGCCTCATGGCGACCGCGCCGTGCGTGAAGAAGGCACGCTGCCGGTCGACGATCGCCTGCGCGACGCGCTGGATGGTGTCGAATCGCTGTTGGACATTCTTGACCAGCCAGCGCGCTTCCTGCAACTGCGAAGACAGGCTGCTGCCCGGGCCGCCGCGACTGCGCTTGAGGATCTGCGCGTACACGTCGTTGATGCGCAGCTTGGGCATCACGTCGGGGTTGAGGACTGCGGTCCAGCCGCCCTTGCCGCGTCGCACCATCACGTCGGGCACGACGTAGGCGGGCGGTTCGCCGGAGAAGCCGCTGGCTGGGCGCGGATTCAGGCTCTGGATCAGCGACTGGGCCGCGCGCAGCTCGTCGTCGTCGCACCGCAGCACGCGCTTGAGGCGCGCAAAATCGCGCGCGCCGAGCAGCTCGAGATGCTGGTGGGCGATCGCGCCGGCCAGCTTCAGCGTCGCCTCCGCCGGTCGGTCGATGGGCGGCAGGGCCGAAAGCTGCAGGAGCAGACATTCCGGAATGGACCGCGCACCGACGCCGGGCGGGTCGAAGCTCTGCAGCAGCCGCAATGCGCCCGACAGCTCCTCGGGCTCGATCTCGAGCTCGTCGGGCAGCGCCTCCATCAGTTCGTCGAGGCTCGCGCGCAGGTAGCCGTCGGCGTCGAGCTCGTCGATCAGCAGGGTGACCAGCGCCTTGTCGCGACGCGATCCGCCGGTACCGGCGAGCTGGCGCAGCAGGTGCTCGCGCAGCGTGTCGCCGGTCGAGGCGACCTGGGTGAACTCGCGCTCGTCGTCGTCCTGCTCGCTGCGGCTGCCGCGGCCGTCGCCACCCCATTCGAGGCCGTGGTCCGCGTAGTTGTCGTCCGACGGGCCCGATTCGCCGCGGTCGGCGCCGTCGTCGGGCACCTCGGCGCGTTCCGCCGCAGGCGGCGGCGGGGCTGCGTCGCCCTGGTCGATGCCGGGGCCGCTGTGATCCACCGACCCGTTGGGCGAGATGCGCGCGCAGTCGGAGAGCGGATCGTCGAGGCGTTCGAGCAGCGGGTTCTCGGCCAGGATCTGCTCGAGCTCCTGATTGAGCTCGAGCGTCGACAGCTGCAGCAGCCGGATCGACTGCTGCAGCTGGGGCGTGAGGGCAAGCTGCTGGGAGAGCCTGAGCTGTAGGGACGGTTTCATCGACGCGGCCGTGGGCGGCCCGGCGATCCCGTCACATGCGGAACTCTTCGCCGAGATAGGCCTTGCGAACGCGATCGTCCTGGATCACTTCGTCGGGCCGCCCGAAAGCAAGAACGATACCATCATTGATGATGTACGCGCGGTCGCAGATGCCCAGGGTTTCCCGCACGTTGTGGTCGGTGATCAGCACCCCGATCGAGCGTTCCTTCAGGAAGCGCACGATCCGCTGGATCTCGATGACCGCGATCGGGTCGACGCCGGCGAACGGCTCGTCGAGCAGGATGAAGCGCGGCGAGGTCGCGAGCGCGCGGGCGATCTCGACGCGGCGCCGCTCGCCGCCGGACAGCGACTGCGCCGGGTTCGAGCGCAGATGCGAGATCTGCAGCTCGTCGAGCAGCGCGTCGAGCCTGCGCTGGAGCTCCGGGCGGCCGAGCGGGCGTCCGTCGGCATCGACCTGGAGCTCGAGCACCGCGAGCACGTTCTCCTCCACGCTCAGCTTGCGGAAGACCGAGGCCTCCTGGGGCAGGTAGGACAGTCCGCGGCGTGCCCGCTTGTGGATCGGCAGCCGGCTGATCGATCGTCCGTCGAGTTCGATGGCGCCGCCGTCCGTGGGCACGAGGCCGGCGATCATGTAGAAGCAGGTCGTCTTGCCGGCGCCGTTGCGCCCGAGCAGCCCGACCACCTCGCCGCTGCGGACGTC
>CAIUGQ010000269.1 GCA_903898725.1 uncultured Burkholderiales bacterium
GATGCCCAGCGCGCCGGTCTCGTTGACCAGCACCGCCCAGCGCTCGTGCGGCGGACGCTCGGCGAGCCAGCCCGACAGCAGCGTGGTCTTGCCGGCCCCGAGAAAGCCGGTGACCAGCAGGGTGTCGACGGGCTCGGCAGCCGGGCCGGTCACGCGGGCCTCAGCGGCGCCAGAACGCGGGCGTGAACAGCACGAACACCGTCAGCAGCTCGAGCCGCCCGACCAGCATCGCGAAGGTGCAGACCCAGGTCTGGAAATCGGTGAGCCCCTGGAAGTTCTGCGCGGGGCCGACCGTCGCGAGTCCCGGACCGGTGTTGTTCAGGCAGGCCACGATGCCGGTCACCGCCGAGGTGAAGTCGAGCCCGGTCGCCACCAGCAGCAGCGTGAGCCCGACCAGCGTGGCGCCGTACAGCAGCATGAAGCCGAGCACCGCCTGGATCACCTGGGGCGAGACGATCTGGCCCGACAGCACCAGCGGCCGCACCGCGCGCGGATGGCTGGTGCGCAGCATCTCGCGCGTGGCCTGACGGAACAGGATCAGCGTGCGAACCATCTTGATGCCGCCGCCGGTCGAGCCCGACGACGACGAGACCACGCACAGCAGCAGCATCCAGAGGCCGGCGAAGAGCGGCCACTTGTCGTAGTCGATGCTCGCATAGCCGGTGGTGGTGGCGATCGACACGGTGTTGAACATCGCGTGGCGCAGCGCCGTCGCGGGCTGCGCGATGGCGCCTTGCCACACCAGGTAGGAGGCGATCGCGATGCCGCTGCCGACGATGAGTCCGATCGCCCAGCGCGCCTCGGGGTCGCGCCCGTAGGGCTGCAGCGAACGGTCGCGCAGCGCGGAGAAGTGGGTGACGAAGTTCAGCACCGCCAGCAGCATGAACACGATGAGCACTGCCTCGATGGCGGGGGAGTCCCACGCGGCGATGCTGGCGTCGCGGGTCGAGAACCCGCCGAGCGACAGCGTCGCGAAGCCGTGGCAGACCGCCTCGTACCAGCTCATGCCGACCAGCCGGAGCGCCACGATGCACAGCACCGTGAGTGCCGTGTAGACGAACCACAGGTACTTCGCGGTCTGGGTGATCCGCGGCGTGAGCTTCGACTCCTTCATCGGCCCCGGCGTCTCGGCCTTGAAGAGCTGCATGCCGCCGACGCCCAGCAGCGGCAGGATCGCGACCGCCAGCACGATGAGGCCCATGCCGCCGAACCACTGCAGCGCGCAGCGCCAGACGTTCAGGCTCTGGGGCAGCGCATCGAGGCCGACCAGCACGGTCCCGCCGGTGGTGGTGACCGCCGAGATGGTCTCGAAGAAGGCGTCGGTGAAGCTCAGGCCCTCGATCTCGAGCCGCAGCGGCACGGTGGCCGCGCCGGCCATCGAGACCCACGCCAGCACGACGAGCAGACAGCCGTCGCGCGACTGCAGCTCGCGCCGCCAGCGACGGGTGGGCGCCCACAGCGCCAGCCCGCACAGCGCGGTGCCGACCGCAGCCGTGATGAAGCTGTCGGAGGTGCCGTCGCGCACGACGATCGACCATGCGATCGGCAGCAGATAGGTCGCCGCCATCACCATCAGCATGCCGCCGAGGACGTGGGCGATCGCGAGGACGCGCTGCACCGAGGGGACGCTCCGAGGGAAACGGCCATTCTACCGGCGGCGACCGATGCTAGTATCCCTGGACAAACACGGCGCCCGGACTGCCCCACCGGAGCGCGACTCGATCCGGGGCACAGTCGCGAACGCCGCACCGTTCCGGCCGCGGCGGGCGCAGGGAGGAGACAGTGCGTCCCACGGACATCCGCGATCCCGACCATTTCCACAAGGTCGTCGATTGCCAATGGGCCTGCCCGGCCCACACCCCGGTCCCGGATTACATCCGGATGATCGCCTCGGGGCGTCACGCCGACGCCTACATGGTCAACTGGAAGTCGAACGTCTTCCCCGGCATCCTCGGGCGGACCTGCGACCGCCCGTGCGAGCCCGCCTGCCGGCGCGGCCGCGTCGAGGAGGCGAACCAGACCGCGCCCGAGCCGGTGGCCATCTGCCGCCTCAAGCGCGTCGCCGCCGACCACAAGGGCGACGTCACCGCGATGATGCCGCCGGCGGCCACCACGCCCAATGGACGCCGCATCGCCTGCGTCGGCGGCGGACCCGCCTCGCTCACCGTCGCGCGTGACCTCGCCCCGCTCGGCTACTCGGTCACGATCTTCGACCAGGAGCCGAAGATGGGCGGCTTCATCCGCTCGCAGATCCCGCGCTTTCGCCTGCCGGAGTCGGTGATCGACGAGGAGGTGGGCTGGGTCACGCGGCTGGGCGACGTGAAGTTCGTGCAGCGGCGCATCGACTCGCTCAAGGCGCTCCTCGGCGAGGGCTTCGACGCGGTGTTCATCGGCTCGGGCGCCCCCCGCGGGCGCGACCTCGACGTGCCGGGCCGCACCGACGCGGCCGCGAACATCCACATCGGCATCGACTGGCTGAGCTCGGTGTCGTTCGGCCACGTGACGTCCGTCGGCCGGCGCGTGCTGGTGCTCGGCGGCGGCAACACCGCGATGGACTGCTGCCGCTCGGCCCGCCGCCTGGGCGGCGAGGACGTCAAGGTGATCGTGCGCTCCGGCTTCGACGAGATGAAGGCCTCGCCGTGGGAGAAGGAGGACGCGATGCACGAAGGCATCCCGATCCTCGACTACCTGGTGCCCAAGGCCGTCGAGCACGTCGAGGGCCAGCTGGTCGCGATGACGTTCGAGAAGGTCAAGGCCGTCTGGTCGACCGACGCCTCGGGGCGCCGCTCGCGCTCGCTGGTGCCCACCGGCGAGCCGGACCAGCGCTTCGAGTGCGACGACGTGCTGGTCGCCATCGGCCAGGAGAACGCGTTCCCCTGGATCGAGCGCGACGCCGGCCTCGAGTTCGACCGCTGGGGCCTGCCGAAGCTCGACCCCAAGACGCTGCAGTCGACGATCCCGAACGTGTTCTTCGGCGGCGACGCGGCGCTCGGCCCGAAGAACATCATCTGGGCGGTCGCGCACGGCCATGACGCCGCGATCTCGATCCACCGCCACCTCGACGGCCAGGACGTGTCGGAACGGCCCGCGCCGGGCGTGACGCTGGTCTCGCAGAAGATGGGCATCCACGAGTGGGCGTACGACAACGACGTCGCCAACGACCTGCGCCAGAAGGTGCCGCTGGCGGCCGCCGAGCAGGCGCTGCGCAGCATCAAGATCGAGGTCGAGCTGGGCTTCGAGGCCGCCACCGCCTACCGCGAGACGCAGCGCTGCCTGAACTGCGACGTGCAGACGGTGTTCACCAAGGATCTTTGCATCGAGTGCGACGCGTGCGTCGATATCTGCCCGATGGACTGCATCACCTTCACGCCCAACGCGGAAGAGAAGGACC
>CAIUGQ010000270.1 GCA_903898725.1 uncultured Burkholderiales bacterium
GCGCTGGATCACGCGGGTGGCCTCGCCGAGGCGACCCGCGCGGGTCAGGCGGGTGGCCTCGCGCATCAGATCCTGGAACGTCGTGTGCATCGTGGCCTTGGGGGTGGAGAGCGGGGAGGGTCAGCGCAGCCGGGCGGCCAGCGCGTCCCGGACGGCGGGGCTGGCATGGAACGCGCCCAGCACCTGGATCGATTCGATGGTGGCGAGCGCGAGCTCGGCGCTCACGTCGTCGGCGATGACCGCCAGGCCGAGCACCCGGATGTGCAGGCGCTCGCCGGCGGCCTGCACGGCGCGCAGGTCGGCGGCCTCGAAGCGCTGCAGCCCGAGCACCAGCGTGCGGCGCGCGACGGCCTGGCCGACCGCCTCGCCGTGGCGCACGAGCTGCTGGCGGATCGCAGCGCGGATGAAGTCGCTGCGGTTGCCGTAGAAGCCTTCGGCGACCAGCAGGTCGATCTGGCCGAGGTCGACGAAGCCGAGGTTGAGGGTGATCTTCTCGGACTCGGGCGGTCGCGAGCGGGGGGCGGGGACGGGATCGGAGTGCATTGACCATCCTAGCACCATCCACCTGGATGGTAAATCGTTCAGGTCGACCGGCCCGCAGACCGGCATGCGGGTTCGCTTCTTGCCGCGTCCGGGGAAAGGACCCTGGAGGCGACCGACGATGGCGGACGAGGATGGACGAGCTGGCCCACGTGCTGATCGTCGATGACGAGGCCGACTTCGTCGCGATGATGCGGGTGCTCCTCGAGCGGGAGCGCTACCGGGTCAGTGGCTACGCGAGCGCGCCTGCGGCCGTGCGCCGGGTCTGCGACGGGCTGGCGCCCGACGTCGTGCTGCTCGACTTCCAGATGCCGGTGCTGGACGGCGGCGAGACGCTGCGGCGCATGCGGCGCTGCGGGCTGTCGTCGCCGGCGATCCTGGTCTCGGGCACGCGCGACCTTCGCGAGCAGGCCCTGGCGAACGGCTTCGCCGACTGGGTCGCGAAGCCGTTCGAGTTCGAGACGCTGCTCGGTGCCATCGGGCGCTGCCTGGCGCGCCCGTGATCCGTCCGCCGGGCCCGGCAGGCCCCCTCAGCCGGCCGCGGTGACGCCCCGCTTCGCCAGCACGCCGACCAGGTGCGCGCGGTAGTCGGCCGTCGCATGCAGGTCGGTGTTCAGCCCGGCCGCGTCGACCTTCAGGCCATCGAGCGACGATGCCGCCCAGCCCTTGGTCAGCGCCTGCTCGAAGGCCGGCACCCGGAACGCGCAGGACCCGGCGCCGGTGACCGCGACGCGCACGCCCGCCGGACCGTTCGATACGAACACGCCGACCAGCGAGAAGCGCGAGGCCGGCTGCTTGAACTTCTGCCACGACGCCTTCGCCGGGATCGGGAACGACACCTCGACGATCAGCTCGCCGGCCTCGAGCGCGGTCTCGTACATGCCGGTGAAGCAGTCGTCGGCGGCGATCGTGCGGCGGTCGGTGCGGATCGTGGCGCCCAGGCCGAGCACGCCGGCCGGGTAGCAGGCGGCCGGATCGTTGAGCGCGATGCTGCCGCCCAGCGTGCCGGCGCTGCGCACCGCCGGATCGCCGATCAGCGAGGCGAGGTGGGCGAGCGACGGGATCGATCCGCGCACCGCCTCGCTCGCGGCGACCGCGGCGTGGGTCGTGCCGGCACCGATCACGAGCGCGCCGGCCTCGACGCGGATGCCCTTGAGCTGCGGGATCCGGGCGAGCTCGACCAGGTCGCTCGGCGTGGACAGGCCCATCTTCATCGCCGGCAGCAGCGACTGCCCGCCGGCGAGGTAGCTGCCGTCGGCGGTGGCGGCGAGGGCGCGCGTCGCATCGGCGACGGTGGCGGGACGGTGGAACTCGAAGTCGTTCATCGCATCAGGCTCCGTGCAGCGCGCGCCACACCGTCTCGGGCACGAGCGGCATCTGCATCGCATGTGCGCGGTCGGCGGGGGTTCCCGCGCGGGTGAGGGCGTCGATGACGGCGTTGACCACGCACGGCGTCGCGCCGATCGTGCCCAGTTCGCCCACGCCCTTGACCCCGAGGGGGTTGTTGATCGACGGCACCGACTGGTCGAGCTCGGTGCGGAAGCTGCGCACGAGGTCGGCACGCGGCAGCGCGTAGTCGCTCAGCGTGCCGGTCAGCAGCTGGCCGGACTCGCGGTCGTAGACCACCTGCTCGCACAGCGCCTGGCCCAGGCCCTGCACCGCGCCGCCGTCGAGCTGGCCGACCACGATGGTGGGGTTCACCACGCGACCCACGTCGTTGACCGACGCATACGCGACCACCTCGACCTCGCCGGTGTCGGGGTCGACCTCGACCTCGCAGACGTGGCAGCCGTTCGGCCAGGTCGGGCCCGACACGGTGCTGGTGGAGTCGACGTAGACGCGCCGCTCCGACTGCTTGGCCGCCAGCTCGAACAGGCCGATGCGCCGGTCGGTGCCGACGATCGAGAAGCTGCCCTCGTGGTACTCGATGTCCTTGGCCGAGGCCTCGAGGGCATCGGCGGCCAGGTCCTTGGCCTGCTCGATCGTGCGCTGCGAGGCGACCCGCACCGCCGAGCCGCCGGTGAACAGCGAGCGCGAGCCTGCGCTGCCGAAGCCGACGCCGCGGTCGGTGTCGCCCTGCACGATGCGCACCCGCTCGATCGGCACGCCGAAGACGTCGACGGCGAGCTGCGCGTAGCTGGTGGCGATGCCCTGGCCCATCGCCTGCGTGGCGGTGTAGATCTCGATGAAGCCGTCGGCCGACACATCGACGGTCACGCGCTCCTCGAACTGGTTGCCGCCCGTCCATTCGAGGAAGGTGGCCAGGCCCAGTCCGCGCAGCTTGCCGCGCGCCTTCGACTGCGCGGCGCGTGCCCCGAAGCCCGACCAGTCGGCGAGCGCCAGGCCCTGCTTGGCGATCGAGGGGAAGTTGCCGGTGTCGTAGGTCTGCCCCATCGGATTCTTGTAGGGCATCTGCTCGGGCCGGATCATGTTCCGCAGCCGCAGCTCGGCGGCATCGATGCCGGTCTTGCGCGCGGCGGCGTCCATCAGCCGCTCGATGATGTAGATGGCCTCGGGGCGCCCGGCGCCGCGGTACGCGCCGACCGGCGCGGTATGGGTCATCACCGCGCGCAGGTCGAAGTCGATGACCGGGATGTCGTAGATGCTGGTCGAGACCCAGGGGCCGATCAGCAGCTGGATCACGACACCGGTGGTGGTGGCGTAGGCGCCGACGTTGGCATCGGTGCGGATGCGCAGCGCGAGGACCTTGCCGTCGGCATCGAGCGCGAGTTCGGCGTGGCTGCTGCAGTCGCGCCCGGCGCGCCCGACGAGGAACTCCTCGCCGCGCTCGGCCGCCCACTTCACCGGCCGGCCCAGCGTCTTGGCCGCAAAGCCGACGACCACGTCGTCCTGGTAGGCGCCGGTCTTCATGCCGAAGCCGCCGCCGACGTCGCCGACCACCACGCGGGTCTGGTCCTTGGCGAGGCCGAGGGCGTCGGCGATGGTGTCGCGCGAGCCCGAGGGCATCTGCGAGGACAGCCGCAGCGTGAGCCGACCGGACTCGGGGTCCGGGTAGGCCAGCACGCCGCGCGGCTCCATCGCGACCGCGGCCACGCGCTGGTTCACCAGGTCGAGGGCGACGACGTGCGCGGCGCGCGCGAAGGCGGCGTCGGAAGCGGCGGCGTCGCCGTGCCGGGCCTGGGCCACCCAGTTGTCGCCGGCCGGGTCCCAGACCCGCGGCGCGCCTTCGGCGAGCGCATCGGCGATCGTGACGACCGCGGGCAGGTCCTCGTAGTCGACGACGATCGCATCACGGGCGTCGCGCGCGGCGTCGCGCGTCTCGGCGACGATGGCGACGACCGCCTCGCCGGCGAAGCGCACGGTGTCGGTGGCGAGCGCCTGCAGCGGCGCCACCGCCGACGGCTTGCCGTCGGGGCGCGGGAACGGGCAGGGCGTGGGCATCGTCTTCACGCCGGCGGCGACCAGGTCGGCACCGGTGTAGACGGCGACGACGCCCGGCATCGCGAGCGCGGCGCTGGTGTCGATCGAGCGGATGCGGGCGTGCGGGTACGGCGAGCGCAGCATCACGAGGTGCAGCTGGCCGGGGAGCGACACGTCGTCGACGTACCGGCCGGTGCCGGCGACGAGCGTGGGGTCCTCGATGCGGCGCACCGAGTGGCCGCTGCCGTAGCGGCCGACGTTGACGTCGGCGGGGGCGGTCTGAGCCATGGGTCGGGTCTCGGGTGGGGTCAGGCGCGCGAGCCGTCGAGCGCGGCGGCTGCCTGGCGCACCGACTCGACGATGTTCACGTAGCCGGTGCAGCGGCACAGGTTGCCCTCGAGGCCGTGGACGATCTGCTCGTCGGTCGGCTTCGGGCAGGCGGCCAGCAGGCCGGCGGTGCTCATCACCATGCCCGGCGTGCAGAAGCCGCACTGCAGGCCGTGGCATTCGACGAAGGCCTGCTGGATCGGGTGCAGTCCGCCGTCGGGGGCGCGCAGGCCCTCGATGGTGGTGACCGCGCGGCCCTCGGCCTGGACGGCGAGGGTGGCGCAGGCCTTCGCGGGCTGGCCGTCGAGCAGCACGGTGCAGCAGCCGCACTGGCTGGTGTCGCAGCCGACGTGGGTGCCGGTCAGGCCGAGCTGATCGCGCAGCACCTCGACCAGCAGGCGGCGGTTCTCGACCTCGGCCGAGGCGGGCGCGCCGTTGAGGGTGAATCGGACGGTGGTCATGGTGCGTATCCGTATCCGGTGGAAAGACGCGGCGATGGTAGCGTCAAACGTGCCGCGGTCGAATCAAGGCCGCTTGTATTCGATCTCGACGAAGGCGAGCTCGGCGGTGCCGGCGTTGACGACGTCGTGCTCGACGCCGGCCAGGCGTGCGTACGAGCGACCGGCCTTGAGCTCGAAATGCGCGACGCCGTCGCCGGTCTCGAGCCGCAGCAGGCCGTCGGTGAGCGGCACCACCACGTAGTCGAAGCCGTGACGGTGGTGGCCGGTGCGGGCGCCCGGCGCGAAGCGCCATTCGGTGATGCGCAGGCGTTCGTCGTCGAGGTCGACGCGCGGCACGGCCATCTTCGGGGAGTCGGTCATCGGGGCAGGTTCCGTCCGCAGGGGGACATCGATGCTGCCACGATCGGGCGCCGGCCGTGCGCGCGCCGCGCACGTTCCGGTCCGGCGCTCACGCGGTCGGCAGGCGCGCCGCGACGGCGGCGTCGGCCGGGGCGGACGCGGCCTCGGCGATCACGGTCGACAGGGCCTGCTCGAAGCGCGCGACCACCGCGTCCCAGCCGTGGGAGGCGGACACCACGCGGGCGGCCGAGCCCAGCCGGTGCCGGCGCGCCGCATCGTGGGCGAGCGCGAGGGCGGCCGCCACGAAGCCGTCGCGGTCGCCGCGCGGCACCAGCAGGCCGCTGTGGTCGTGCCGGATGAGCTGCGAGGCCGCCGCGTAGTCGAAGGCGACGACCGGCAGGCCGCTCGCCAGCGCCTCGGCGGTCACGTTGCCGAAGGTCTCGGTCAGGCTCGCGAACAGGAACAGGTCGGCCGAGGCGTAGTGCGCGGCGAGGTCCTCGCCGCGGCGCTGGCCGGCGAACAGCGCCTCGGGCCAGCGGGCCTGCAGCTCGGCACGCGACGGACCGTCGCCGACCAGCAGCAGTCGCGCGCCGGGCACGGCGGCCCGGATCGCCTCGAAGGCGAGCTCGACGGTGGCCAGGTTCTTCTCGGGTGCGATGCGTCCGACGCAGGCCACGACGAGGTCGTCCGGCCCCGCGCCCCACGCGGCGCGCAGCGCGTCGCTGCGGCGCTCGGGCGTGAACAGCAGGCGGTCGACGCCGCGCGACACCACCCGCACCCGTCGGAATCCGACCGTCTCGAGCTCGCGGCGCAGCGCCTCGGTGGGCACCAGCGTGCAGCCGGCGCGGTTGTGGAACTTGCGCAGGTACGAGGCGATCGGCGCCCGCAGCCAGCCCACGCCGTAGTGGTCGCTGTAGCTGTGGAAGTTCGTGCGGAAGTCGGTGGCGACCGGCAGCCGCAGATGGGTGGCCGCCAGCAGCGCCGACCAGCCGAGCGGGCCCTCGGTGGCGATGTGCACCACGTCGGGCCGCTGCGTGGACCACAGCCGCGACAGGCGGCGCCGTGCCGGCACGCCGAGCTTGAGGTGGGGGTAGCGCGGGATCGGCACGCCGCGGGTGAGCACCTCGCCGAAGCCCTGCCGGTCGACGCCAAGGCCGGGCCCGTCGGCGTCCTGCCGGGGCCGGACGAGCTGGATGTCGTGGCCGCGATCGCGCAGGCCGCCGACCATCCGCGCCAGCGTGATCGCCACGCCGTTGACCTCCGGCGGCCAGGTCTCGGTGACGACGGCGACCCGCATCGGTCGGGAGGATCGGGCAAACCGCTCGATCACGATGTCCGGGTGTTCGGCCTCGACGCTCATGGCAGGTCAGCATGCGCCCGCTGCACGACGAATCGATGACGGTCGGCCACCGTCACGCTGCGTTCACGGAGCGCGTTCATGCTCCGGTCACGTGACACGACGACGTCGTCGGGTCCGAGACCCCGAATCCGAGACCCCATGAGGCCCCCGTGAAGGCACTGTTGCAGGAACTCGAGACCCAGCGCTGGGACGACCACCGCTACTACCACCAGAGCCGCATCAACCAGGCGCTGCACTTCGTGAGCGCGCTGTGCTTCATCGCGGCCTACGGGCTGCTGCTGGTGGATCCGGCGTCCGCGGCGCTGCTCGCCTGGGGCGTGTCGATGACGACCCGTCAGGCCGGTCACTTCTTCTTCGAGCCGCGCGGCTACGACCGCGTCAACGAGGTCACCGACGCGTACAAGGAAGAAGTGAAGGTCGGCTACAACATCCGGCGCAAGGTGGTGCTGATGAGCGCGTGGGCGGCGATGCCGGTCCTGCTGTGGGTGAGCCCGTCGCTCCTCGGCACGATCGAGCCGGCGAGCGGCTTCGGCGAGTACCTGCACGACGTCGGCATCGCCTGGTTCGCGCTCGGCGTGGGCGGCGTGGCGCTGCGGGTGCTGCAGCTGTGGATCGAGCGCGACCTCGTCACCGGCCTGATCTGGGCGCTGAAGATCGTCACCGACCCGTTCCACGACGCGATGCTCTATCGCGGCGCGCCGCTCGCCCTGCTCCGAGGCGAACTGATCGACCCGATGCCGCACGTGCGGCGGCACTGAGCCGGGTTCAGAAGCGCCGGCGCAGCATCTCGGCGAGCAGGCCGCGGCGGATCGAGCGGTTGGAGGTCTCCGGACCGTCCCACCAGCCGTCGGCCTGCATCGATCGCGCGGCCGCCACGAAGCGCTCGGCCATCGCCTCGAAGTCGTCGTCGCTCCAGTCGAGACCGAAGATCAGCCGTCCCGTCCCCACCCAGCTCAGGGCCAGGCCATGCTCGCGCAGGTAGAACTGCAGCAGCCAGTTGTAGCGGGCGGGGCGCGTGTAGGTGACCGTCCAGATCGAGCTGAGGTTCGCGACGCGCACCGGCACGCCCGCCTCGGACAGGCGCGCGTTCATCCGCGCGGTGCGCCGGTTCCAGCGCTCGTCGAGGCCGTCGTAGAGCGCGCGGACCTCGGGCCGCTCGAAGCGGTCGAGAAAGGCATTCA
>CAIUGQ010000271.1 GCA_903898725.1 uncultured Burkholderiales bacterium
GACCGAGCCGGGCACGACGATGGCCGCGTAGAGGAGGGTGTTGCCGAGCGACTTGCGGAACGAGCGTTCCTCCGCAAGGTCGATGAAGTTGCGCAGGCCGATCCACTCGAAGGTGCTCGCCCCGAGCTGGTAGTCGGTGAATGCGAGCAGCACCACCGCCAGCATCGGTCCGATCAGCATCGCGAGCATCAGGAATGCGGCGGGGGCCGACAGCGACCAGCCGGTGAGGGTGGCGCGGCGGGTCGCGCTTTGGGTCGCGCTTGGGGTCGTGCTTAGAGTCGTGGTTCCGGTCGTGGTTCGAGTCGTGGTTCGGGTCGCACTCGGCAACGCACTCGGCGCGGTGCCGAGCGTCTCGATCGAGGCGAGCTCAGGCGCGGGCATGGCGGGGCGCGGTCGAGGCCGGCTGCAGCAGGGGCGTGGCGTTCGCCGGCACGGGCGGATGCGCCGGTGCGGCGGCCGATGCGCCGGCCGAAGGCCGTGCCTGCACGACCCCCGTCGCCACCGCGCCGATGCGCCCGCCGTCCGGGCCGAATGCGAGCGGCGCGGGACCGGTGTCCACGCCGACATGCTCGCCGCGCACCGCCACGCGCGATCCCGCGGGCATGCGCACCACCACCGGCGTGGCGCTGCCGGCGCATCGCACGTGCACGAGCAGGTCGGAGCCCAGGTTCTCGACGTGCGCGACTTCGCCGCGGAGTCGGCCGCGCCCGGGGTCGGTGAGCGAGGCCGCCTCGCAGCGAAAGCCGATCCTCACCGGCTGGCCCGCGGCCATCGGCAGCGTGATCGGCACCCCGCCGGACTCGGTGCGCACCGCCTGGCCGTCGTACGTGCCGTCGACGAGATTGATGCGGGGGCTGCCGATGAACTCGGCGACCGCGACGGTGTCGGGCTGGTGGTAGATGCGCTCGGGCGTGTCGACCTGCAGCAGTCGACCGCCGAGCATCACCGCCACGCGGTCGGACATCGTCATCGCCTCGGACTGGTCGTGGGTGACGTAGACGAAGGTCGTCGCGAGCGTGCGGTGCAGCTGCGCGATTTCGGTGCGCATGTGCACGCGCAGCCGGGCATCGAGGTTCGACAGCGGCTCGTCCATCAGGAACGCCGCGGGCTCGCGCACCATCGCGCGTCCGACGGCGACGCGCTGGCGCTGGCCGCCCGAGAGCTGGCCCGGCTTGCGATCGAGCAGCGCCGCGATGTCGAGCAGGTCGGCGGTGCGGTCCACGTCGGCCGCGATGCCGCGCGCGATGTCGCGCGACCCCGGCACGAAGCGGCCGAGCACCGGCAGCCGTTGCAGGGCGGACAGGCGCCGCATCCGCAGCGGCACCGCCATGTTGTCGCGCACGCTCAGGTGCGGATAGAGCGCGTACGACTGGAACACCATCGCGACGTCGCGCGCCTTCGGGGGCAGCGTCGTGACGTCGACGTCGCCGATCCGCACGCGCCCGGAGTCGGAGGTCTCGAGCCCGGCGATCAGCCGCAGCAGCGTCGACTTGCCGCAGCCCGACGGGCCGAGCAGCGTGACGAACTCGCCGTCCGCGATCTCGAGCGAGGTGTCGCGCAGCACCGGCGTCGAACCGAAGGACTTGGAGACCGACTCGATCGAGATGGAGGCCATGCCCGGCACGGTAGGCACGGGGCATGGCAGTGTCGTGACATCGCGCGGCGCGGTACAGTGACAGGACGGCCCGGCCCTGCGAGGCCGTGCGATCCGGGATCCCGCGCATGTCGGCTGCACAGAACGCCTCTCCGTCCTCCGGCACGTCCTCCGCCAAGGTGCCCCACCGCATCGTCATCGTCGGTGGCGGCGCCGGGGGTCTCGAGCTCGCCACGCGGCTCGGCGACACGCTCGGGCGCAAGGGCCTCGCGCATGTCACGCTGATCGAGAAGTCGCGCTCGCACTTCTGGAAGCCGCACCTGCACGAGATCGCGGCCGGCAGCATCGACCTGCACGTGCATGCGACCGACTACCTCGCGCAGTCGTTCTGGCACGGCTTCCGCTATCGGGTCGGCGAGATGGTGGGGCTCGATCGCGAGCGCAGGCTGGTGCACGTGGCGCCGGTGATCGACGACGACGGCGCGCCGGTCACCGCGCCCTACACGCGCGCCTACGACACGCTGGTCATCGCGGTGGGCAGTCGCACGAACGACTTCGGCACGCCCGGCGTGGCCGAGCACGCGATCGCGCTGGAGACGCCGGCGCACGCGCAGCGCTTCCATCGCAAGCTGGTCGACGCCTGCCTGCGCGCGCACATGCAGGAGGGGCCGCTGACGCCGCGCCAGCTCCAGGTGGCGATCATCGGTGCGGGCGCGACCGGCGTCGAGCTCGCGGCCGAGCTGCACAAGGCGACCCGCACGCTGGTCTCGTACAACCTGGAGAACATCGATCCCGAGCGCGACATCCGGCTCAACCTGATCGAGGCGGGCCCGCGGATCCTCCCTGCGCTGCCCGAGCGCATCGCGATCGCCGCGACCGAGCTGCTGGTCGGGCTGGGCGTGAAGGTGCGCACCGATGCGCGGGTCACGGCGGTCACCGAGGCGGGCGTGCAGCTCGCGAGCGGCGAGCTGCTGCCGGCCGAGCTGGTGGTGTGGGCGGCGGGCGTGAAGGCGCCCGAGTTCCTCAAGGACCTGGCCGGTCTGGAGACCAACCGGATCAACCAGCTCGTCGTGCGGCCGACGCTGCAGACGACGCTCGACGACGCGGTGTTCGCGCTCGGCGACTGCGCGGCGGCGCCCTGGCTCGGGCACCAGGGCAACGTGCCGCCGAGGGCGCAGGCGGCGCACCAGCAGGCCTCGCACCTGGTGACGCAGCTTCGGCGCCGCATCGAGGGGCGCCCGCTCGCCGAGTGGCGCTACCGCGACTTCGGCTCGCTGGTCTCGCTCGGCGAGTACTCGACGGTGGGCAACCTGATGGGCGCGCTGGTGGGCGGCAACCTGTGGGTCGAGGGGCTGTTCGCCCGC
>CAIUGQ010000272.1 GCA_903898725.1 uncultured Burkholderiales bacterium
GCGCGCGGGCGCGCTTGCCCCACGGGGCGACACGACCGGTCCCGATGGGCGATCGGGCGGGGTGGGCGGCCCCCCGCCGCTTGCCCCTCGGCGTGGCCGTGGTATACGTTGCCCCACGATGACACTGCTGGAGCTCTTCGATCCGCAGCCCGGGGGCGTCCGCTCGCCGATGGCCCCGATCGTTCCCGTGATCGTGCTCGACGACCCTCGGCATGCGGTCCCGCTCGCCAGGGCCTGTGTCGCCGGCGGTGTCGAGGTGCTCGAGATCACGCTGCGCACGCCCGCCGGGCTCGAGGCCATCCGCCGCATCGCGGCCGAGGTGCCCGACGCCTGGGTCGGTGCCGGCACCGTGACCACCGTCGCCGACGTCGAGCGCGTGGCAGCGGCCGGTGCGCGCTTCGCGGTGTCGCCGGGCTTCGACCGTGCGGTTGTCGCCGCAGCCCGTGATCACGGCCTGCCGCTGATGCCCGGGGTGATGACGCCGTCCGAAGTGATGGCGGCCGTCTCCGAGGGCTTCGGTCTGCTCAAGTTCTTCCCGGCCGGTGCCGCGGGTGGCGTGCCGATGCTCAAGGCGCTCGCCGGGCCGTTCCCGACGCTGCGCTTCTGTCCCACCGGCGGCATCGACGCGCGCAGTGCGCCCGAGTACCTCGCGCTGCCCAACGTGGTCGCGGTCGGCGGCTCGTGGCTGACGCCAGCCTCTGCGATCGCGCGTGAGGACTGGGCCGCGGTCACGACGCTCGCCCGCGCGGCCGCGTCGATGAACGATGCGAGGCGCGCGGCATGAGCGGGACCGCGGTCGTGCTCGTCGTCGACGACCACCCGGTCGTGCCGCTGGCGCTGCGCTCGCTGATCGAAGGGCGTTTCTCCGGCGTGCGCGCGCTGCAGGCCGCGAGCCTGCGTCAGGCGAAGGTCATGTACCACGACGAGCCGCGGCTCGCGCTCACGGTGCTCGACCTGCGCCTGCCCGACGTCGCGGGTCTGGAGGGCATCAGCGAGCTGCGCGCGCTGCGGCCCGAGGTGCCGCTGATCGTCTTCACCGGCCTCGACAGCGAGCCGCTGCGCCGCAGCGCCGCGTCGCTCGGGGCCGCGGCGATGGTCTGCAAGAACGAGAACGCGACCACGCTGCTCGACCGCATGGAGCCGCTGCTCACCGGGCGGCTCGTGCTGCTGAACGGCCACGCCGACACCATCACCACGCCGCGCCGGCCCGATCCGGTCGATCTCTCGCCGCGCCAACAGCAGATGTGGCAGTCGATCGCCGAAGGCATGTCCAACGGCGAGATCGCCGAGCGCTACGGGATCAGCCTGAACACGACGAAGGCACATGTGCGCGAGCTGCTGCAGCGGCTCGGCGTGCGCAACCGCACCGAGGCGGCGACGCTGTACTACCGCGCCCGCCAGGACCGCGCCGACTGAGTTCGGGGCCTTGGTCCGGCACCTCGGCGTGCCGGGCTACCATCCGCGGATGAGCGTTCCCGAGTCCGGCCCGTCGCCGCTGCTGTCCCTGCGCGGCGTCGGCATGCGCTTTCCGAACGGCGTGCGGGCGCTCGACGGGTTCGACCTCGATGTCGCCCGCGGCGAGTTCCTGAGCCTGCTCGGCCCCTCGGGATGCGGCAAGAGCACCGTCCTGCGGCTGGTGGCGGGGCTGGCGAGGGCGACCGAGGGCGAGGTCTCGCGGCCGGAGGGCGTGCGCGTCGGCGTGGTCTTCCAGGAGCCGACCCTGATGCCCTGGGCCGATGCCTTCGACAACGTCCGCCTGCCGATGCGGCTGGCCGGGCGCGGTGCCGGCGAGGTGCGCGACGAGGTGATGGCGGTGCTCGCGCGCGTGGGGCTCGCCGACTTCGCGCACGCCTTCCCGCGCGAGCTGTCCGGCGGCATGCGCATGCGGGTGTCGATCGCGCGCGCGCTCGTCACGCGCCCGGGCCTGCTGCTGCTCGACGAGCCGTTCGCCGCGCTCGACGAGATCACCCGCGGACGGCTCGACGACGACCTGCTGGCGCTGTGGGGCGAGCAGGGCCTGACGGTGGTGTTCGTCACCCACAGCGTCTACGAGGCGGTCTACCTGTCGACCCGGGTCGCGGTCCTCGGCGGACGCCCGGGCCGGCTCGTCGAATCGATCGACGTCGATGCGCCGCATCCGCGCGACGAGGCATTCCGGGCGACGCCCGACTACGCGCGCACGTGTCTGCGCGCCTCGGCCGCACTGAAGGCGGCGATGGCATGAGCGACACCTCGGTCCCCCGGCACGGCGCAGTCCGGCGCGCGGGCGCGGCCGTGGCGCCGTTCGCCGTGATCGCGCTGCTGCTGCTCGGCTGGGAGGCGACGGTGCGGATCGGCGCGATTCCGCCGTACATCCTGCCCGCGCCGAGCCTGGTGGCCGCGACGCTCTGGCGCGACCTGCCGTCGCTGCTGCCCTCGTTGTGGTTCACGCTCAAGATCACCGTCGGTGCGCTGCTGCTCGCCGTGACCGGCGGCGTGCTGCTGGCCGCGCTGTTCGCGCTGTCGCGGCCGATCGAGACCGCGCTGTTCCCGCTGGCCATCGTGCTGCAGGTCACCCCGATCGTCGCGATCGCGCCGCTGATCCTGATCTACGTCGAGTCGACCACCGCAGCGCTGCTGATCTGCGCGTTCATCGTCGCCTTCTTCCCGATCCTCGCGAACACCGTGGTCGGTCTGCGCTCGGCCGACGCCGGCCTCGGTGACCTGTTCACGCTGTACGGGGCCAGCCGCTGGCAGCGCCTGCGCCTGCTGCTCGTGCCCAGCGCCTTGCCCTACTTCCTCGCCGGGCTGAGAATCGCCGGCGGGCTCGCGCTGATCGGCGCGGTCGTCGCCGAGTTCGCAGCCGGGGCCGCCGGTCGCGAGACGGGGCTGGCCTCGCGGATCCTCGAGGCGAGCTTCCGGACCGAGATCCCGAAGATGTTCGCGGCGCTGGTGCTCGTCTCGATCGTCGGCATCGCCATCTTCGCGGTGTTCGACCTGCTGGCCCGGCGACTGCTCGGGCGCTGGCACGACACCGAGCTGCCGCGCGGCTGACGCGCCCGCCGTTCGCCAGTCGCCGCCTCCGAATCGCTCCCCGCATCGCCTCCGAATCGCCCCCCGAATCGCCCCCCGAATCGCCCCCCGAATCGCCCTCATCCTCGCGACACCGCTGCCCACCATGCCGATCCCGACGCCCGTCCGCCGCACCGCCCGCCCGGCCACCGCCTCTGTCGTCCGCGCCGCCACCCCCGGCCGCCGGCGCCTGGCCGGTGCCCTCGCCACCCTGCTCGCCGCGCTCACGCTGCTGCCCGCGGCACCCGCCGCCGCCCAGGACAAGGTGGTGTTCGCCACCAACTGGAAGGCGCAGGCCGCGCACGGCGGCTTCTACCAGGCGCTCGCCGACGGGACCTACAAGAAGCTCGGGCTCGACGTCGAGATCCGCCAGGGCGGTCCGCAGGTCAACAACCGACCGCTGCTGCCGGCCGGGCGCATCGACTTCCTGATGACCGGGAACCTGCTGCACACCTTCGACAACGTCCGCAACGGCGTGCCGACCGTGGTGGTGGCGGCGATGTTCCAGAAGGACCCGCAGGTCCTGCTCGCGCACCCGGGGCAGTACGAGTCCTGGAACGACCTCAAGAAGGCGCCGGTCATCCTCATCGCCAAGGACGGCCAGTTCAGCTTCTGGCAGTGGATGAAGCAGGACGGCTTCCGCGACGAGCAGCTCCGGCCCTACACCTACAACAGCGCCCCGTTCCTCGCGAACAAGCGTTCGGTGCAGCAGGGCTACGCGGTCGCCGAGCCGATCTCCATCGAGAAGGCCGCGGGCTTCGCGCCCCGGCTGTTCCTGCTGGCCGACCATGGCTGGTCGACCTACTCCACCACCATCGAGACGCGACCCGAGCTGGTCAAGACCCGTCCCGACCTCGTGCGCCGCTTCGTCGAGGGCTCGATCATCGGCTGGGTCAACTACCTGCACGGCCAGCGCGCGGCGGCCGACGCGCTGATCCGCAAGGAGAACCCGGAGGTCACGCAGGAGGAACTCGACCAGGGCGTGGCCAAGCTCAAGGCGCTGGGCATCGTCGATTCGGGCGATGCGCGCACGCTGGGCATCGGTGCGATCGACCCCGCGCGAGTGAAGGATTTCCACGACAAGATGGTCCGCGCGGGCCTGTTCAAGGCCGGCGAAGTCGACCTGTCGCGGGTCCACACCACCGAGTTCGTCAACAAGGCGGTCGGCGTCGACCTCCGGCGTACGCTGACCGGGAATGCCAACTGAATATGAGTTTCTGAAAAATCTCGTTCATTGACAGATAGATAGACGAACTTCTTCTAGTGCTACTAGAATGGGCGTATGGCCGCGCTGCGCCCCCTTTCACGCCCGCCGATCCGCGAAGCGATCGTCGAGGTGAAGTGCGAACCCGTCGAACTGAGGCGGGTCGACGAGTTGCGGGACCTGCTGGCGCACGCCTTCCCCACCGCCCAGCCGTTCCGGCTCGCCTCGCTGGCGCTGCAGCTGCCCGAGGAGCGGCGCGGCGCCGAGCCTGACGCGGCCGGCGGGCGGGCGACCGGCTGGCGCTGCGAGAGCGCCGACGGCGCCGAGGTCGCGCTGATCCGCCAGGACGGCCTGTCGCTCGGGCGGCTCGCGGGCTACCCGGGCTGGGACGCCTTCACCGACCGGTTCCTGTCGATCTGGAGCACCTTCGTCGACACGGCCCGTCCGATCGAGGTCAGGCGGGTCGCGGTCCGGTACGTCAACGACCTGCGCCTGCCGATCGGCGACCAGTTCCACTTCGAACGCTTCCTGACGTCCGCGCCGCGGCCGCCCGCCGGCTTCGCCCCCGAACTCGGCGACTTCCTGACGCAGATGACGCTGCCGGGCGGTGCCGAGGGGCTGCGGGTCGCGGTCATCCAGGCCACCGATGCCGCGTCGCGCACCGCGACCGAGCTGCCGGTGACGCTCGACATCGATGCGAGCTGGGACCGGCCGATGCCGGTCGACGAACGCCTTCCCGTGCGCCTGTCCGAGGCGCTCGGGACCTTGCGGGACCTGAAGAACCGAGTGTTCTTCGGGCTGGTCACCGAAGAGCTTGTGAGCGCCTACGCATGACGAAACTGGCAAATGGAGTCCGCGGTCTCGCGTCGACCGCGACGGCGCTCGGCGTCGGACAGTACGCGCTGCGGGTCTCCCGCCAGCTCGCCGGCGCCCGCAACCGCCTCGCCGCGAAGGCGCTGTTCCGGACCGACGTGGCCTTGTCGAGCTTCGCGCAGGCCGTCGACGCCGATCCGTGGCAGGCCGACGCGCCGCTGCCCGAGCCGGTGCTCAGGCACGCCCGGGACTTCCTGCGGATGCTGCCCGGCACGATGCCCGAGCCGCGGGTCACGCGCGACGACGACGGCGGCCTGATGTTCGAGTGGACCGGCGACGCCGCCCGCTCGCTCCGGGTCCGGATCGGTGCGGACGCGATGATCGTCTACACCGCCCGGCTCGGTCAGCGCCGGCGCATGAGCGGCGCCGAGCCGCTCGGCGAGGCGCTCTCGCCGATGATCCGGGAAGCGATCCGCCTCGTGGCGGGCTGAACTTAGGGCTGAGCAGCGGGTGTCTGGCCCGGCCATCTAGCCCCGGCGACAAGCGCGGCCGGCCCGCCGGGCCGCGTTGCCCGTTCGTAGGACTCAGGCGGCCCGGATCGCGGCGCTCGCCCGGGCCAGCGCCTCGCGGCCCTGCCTCAGGATCGCCGCCTTCCAGTCGTCGGTGTCGACGAAGAACGCCCCGAGCATCGCCTCGCGGGCCTGCGCGCGGGCCGCGTCATCCTGCGGGGCGTGGGCGGCGCCCCAGTGGTCGAAGCGCAGCGCGTCGCGCACCCCATCCATCGGCACCGGGCCGTACTCCAGCGCGATCGCGGCCCGCGCGGTCCCCGGGCA
>CAIUGQ010000273.1 GCA_903898725.1 uncultured Burkholderiales bacterium
CTTCAAGGATCCGTTCAACGAGGTCCGCGGCGTACCGGCGATCTCGCGGATCTTCGAGCACATGTTCACGCAGGTCGACGCCCCGCGCTTCAAGGTCGGCGAGACCGTCGCCCAGGGGGACGCCGCCTTCCTGGTGTGGGAATTCGAGTTCGCCTTCCGCCGGCCCCTGCCCGCCGGGCCGCGGCGGATCCGCGGCTGCTCGCACCTTCGCTTCGACGCCGACGGCCGCGTGAGCTTCCACCGCGACTACTGGGACGCGGCGGAGGAGCTCTATGAGCAGATGCCGGCGATCGGCGTGCTCATGCGCTGGCTTCGCCGCCGAGGGGCCGTCGCGCAGCACAGCTGACCCGAGCCGTGGCCGTTCGCGCCCCCGGGGGTCGCCTGCGGACGGATGCCGCTGCTAGAATCGCGACGCCCGCGTGCCGGAATGCCGGAGCGCGGCCCGAGCCGTGCGCTGTCCTGTCGCTGCCGCCCGTACGCAGTCCCCGCCTCGCCCCTTCGCCAACCTCTACGCCCCGACGCCCATGCTGTACCCCGAACTGTTCAAGACGCTGGAGCGCGTGCGCTGGAGCTTCGACGACATCCCGTGGGACCGCTTCGACGCGTCCCTGCTGTCCGAGGAGCAGGCGCAGACGATCCGCATGAACGCGATCACCGAGTGGGCGGCGCTGCCGGCCACCGAGATGTTCCTGCGGGACAACCGTCACGACAGCGACTTCAGCGCCTTCATGTCGGTGTGGTTCTTCGAGGAGCAGAAGCACGCGCTGGTGCTGATGGAGTACCTGCGCCGCTTCCGGCCCGACCTGGTGCCGACCGAGGCCGAGCTGCACGCGGTGCGCTTCGAGTTCGACCCGGCGCCGCCCCTCGAGACCCTGATGCTGCACTTCTGCGGCGAGATCCGGCTGAACCACTGGTACCGCTGTGCCTCCGAGTGGCACACCGAGCCGGTCATCAAGCACCTGTACGAGACGATCTCGCGCGACGAGGCCCGCCACGGCGGCGCCTACCTGCAGTACATGAAGAAGGCGATCGGCGAGGTCGGCGACACCGCCCGCGTGGCCTTCGCGAAGATCGGCCTGCTGATGGCGAGCGCCCGCCGCACCACGCAGGCCCTGCATCCGACCAACCTGCACGTCAACAAGGACCTGTTCCCCAATGACACCGTGCAGAGCCGGCTGCCGGAGCCGGGCTGGCTCGAGCGCTGGCTCGACAACCAGATCCGCTTCGACGCGGAGTGGGAAGGCAAGGTCGTCGACCGGATCCTGCACAACCTGTCGCTGCTGTTCGGGCGCGAGCTCGGCACGGTGCAGGCGCTCAACAAGTACCGCCGCGAGCTGAACGCAGCGGCCGCCTGAGCCGCGGCGCGCCCGCGGCCTAGTCGCGCAGCGCGGCGCCCCAGACGTCGTAGAGGCGATGCGCCAGCGTGCGCATCGCCGCGACGTGCGCCTCGATCCCCTCGGCAATCACGGCCGGTGCCTGCACCGTCGGCCGGTGCCCCGAGGCGAGCGCCTCCTGACGGTCCTTCGCCAGCCAGAACTCGACCTTTCTGCGGTCGGCCTCCGGGTGGAACTGCATCCCCAGATGGATGCCCGCCCACGTGAACGCCTGCCTCGGGCACGAGGCATTGCCGGCGAGCGGCGTCGCGCCCTCGGGCAGCGCGAACGCCTCGTAGTGCCACTGCATGACCACCGGCGAGCGCGCATCGCCGAACCAGCGGCGCGCCTCGGCGGTGTCGGCGACCTCGATCGCATGCCAGCCGATCTCGGGTGCCGGACTCTCGCCGACGCGTGCGCCGAGCACCTTCGCGATCAGCTGGCCGCCGAGGCAGTGGCCGAGGGTCGGCACGCCGCGATCGAGCGCGTCGCGCACCAGCGCATGCTCGGTCCGGATGTGGTCCAGGTGATCGTCGTTGACGCTCATCGGACCGCCCAGCACACACAGGCCCGCATGGCCCTCGACCGTGGCGGGCACGGTGTCGCCGGCGTGCACCCGCCGCAGCGTCATCGGCCGGCCGCGGGCGGCCAGCCATTCGCCGAAGTGTCCGGGGCCGTCGCCCTCGGTGTGCTCGATCACCAGCACCGGTCGCATCGCTCGCCGTCCTCGTGAGGCCGCTCCGGGGAGGTCCGGTGCGCGGGCCGCGATCCTGCCACAGCCGTGCCCGGCGACTCAGCCCCGCGACCCGCAGGGCCGCGCGATCGCCTCGGGCATCGCGGTCCGCAGCTTCGGCAGCTCGGCGATCACCGCATCGCCGATCGGCCGGACCTGCAGCGTGATCCGCCCCGCCGACGGCCCGCGCGGTGCGACCCGCACGTTGCGCACGCCCTTCTGCGTGATCGTCTTCTGCAGCGCGACCGCGAGGTCCTCCTGGCGGAACAGGCCGAACGAGATCGCGCCCTTCCACTGCCCGTCGGGCATCACGTACAGGTCCGAGACGCCGCGCTCGCGCAGGTCGGCGACGCGCTTGGCGATGTCGGCCGAGGACGGCGCGACGTAGACCCACCACGAGGTGATGTCGTCTGCGCGCCGCGTCGAGATGTTCAGGTCCTGGGCGATCGCGTCGAGCGCGACCTGGACACGGACCGCGTCCTGCTCGCTCATCGGGCCGATCTCGGCGCAGCCGGCGGCCTTGAGCACCATCCCCAGCGCCGCGGGCGGCGGCGGGGCGGGCGCGGGAGGGGGTGCAGGCGCGGGCGCGGGCGCCGATGCGGCCGCGGGAGACGCGGCGGGCGCCGGGACGACCGGTGCACCCGAGACCGGATC
>CAIUGQ010000274.1 GCA_903898725.1 uncultured Burkholderiales bacterium
CCACCGCCACCGCCGCCCGAGCGGCCGCGGTTGCCGCCCCCCGGTCCGCGGGGCGCGCCGCCCTGACCCTGACCCCCCTGGCCGCCCTGCCCGCCCTGCCCCTGTGCGCCGCGATTGCCGCCCTGGGCACCGCGGTTGCCGCCCTGCCCGCCACGCGGCCCGCGGCCGCCACCCGGAGGCTTGGCACCACCGAAGCCGCCGGCCGGGAATCCGCCGGTCGCACCCGCGGCACCGCCGCCGTATCGGGCACCGCCGCCTGTGCCCGCCCCGAATCCGCCTTGCGCACCGCGCTTGCGACGGGACTGGCCGCCGGCCGGCTTGACCACGCCGGGCATGCCCGGCTGGCCGAAGCCCGAGCCCGCACCGAAGCGCTGTCCACGCGGAATCGCCTTGCGCACGGCCTTGGTGATGCCCGACAGGTGCGCGTCGGCCGAGGCCGGCTGCCATTCGTCGTCGTCGTGGTTGATGCCCTTCGGCCCCCGGGCCTGCGGCTCCTCGGCCGACAGGAAGGCCGGCTGACGGTCGTCCTCCTCGTCGATCTCCTCGTCGTCGTCGTACCCGTCGTCGACGGCGGCGCGGCGCGGCGGCGGCGCGTCGTCCTCGTCGTCGGCGGCAGGCCGGTCCGCTGCGTCGTCCGAGCGCGGCATGCCGGGCTCGTCGGCGTCCTGGGCGGCGTCGAACCCGCGATCCGCCGCGTCGTCGTCGCTGCGCCGCGGTCCGCCGCCGGCTCCGTCGGCCCCCGCCTTGCGGGCACCGCCCTCGACCGGATCGCGGCCGACCTGCTTGAGCAGGGTCGCGAGTGCGGCCGCGTCGGTCTCGGCGAGCTCGACCCAGCGCCCGCGGGCAAGGCCGCGCGGCAGACCGATCGGGCCGAAGCGGATCCGCACGAGGCGGGACACGGTCAGGCCGATCGCCTCGAAGATGCGACGCACCTCGCGGTTGCGCCCTTCGGAGATCACGACCCGGTACCAGTGGTTGGCGCCGTCACCGCCCACGTCCTCGATCGCCGAGAAGGCTGCCGGGCCGTCCTCGAGCTGCACGCCGGAGAGCAGCGTCGCACGCGTCTCGTCCTCGATGCGCCCCAGGATGCGGACCGCATACTCGCGTTCCCAGCCGTACCGCGGATGCATCAGCTTGTTGGCGATGTCGCCGGAGGTCGTGAAGACCAGGAGCCCCTCGGTGTTGAAGTCGAGGCGGCCGACGGCGACCCACCGGGCGCCCTTCAGGCGCGGCAGCCGCTCGAAGACCGTCGAGCGCTGGCCCGGGTCGTCGCGGCTGCAGATCTCGCCGGGCGGCTTGTGATAGAGCAGGACCTTGGGCGCCTGCGGCAGCTGCTGGCGCTGCACGCGACGGTTGATCGGACGACCGTTGACGCGGATCTGGTCGTTCGGACCGATGCGCTGGCCGACATGCGCGGGCTGGCCGTTCACCGACACCCGACCGGCGACGATCAGCTCTTCCATCTCGCGTCGCGAGCCGATGCCGGCATCCGCGAGCAGCTTGTGCAGCTTGGGGGCGTCGTCGTCGGGCACCACCGGTGCGCCACCGCGCGGTGCGCCGCGCCCGCCGGCCCGCCGGCGCGGGTCGTTGGCATCGACGCCGATGCGCGCCTGGCGGGAGTACACCGGAATGGCCTGCTCGGGATCGGCGCCGCCCTGCTGAGCGCCCTGCTGAGCCCCTTCGGGCGACGACCCGTCGTCGTCCCGCGCGC
>CAIUGQ010000275.1 GCA_903898725.1 uncultured Burkholderiales bacterium
ACCGCCGGCAATGCAGCCGGGCGGCCCGCGCGAACAGCAGCTTCAGGTGGTCGTTGAGCTCGGTCATCGTGCCGACGGTCGAGCGCGAGGTCCGGACCGGGTTGGTCTGGTCGATCGCGATCGCCGGCGGCACCCCGTCGATCCGGTCGACCTGCGGCTTGTCCATCCGGTCGAGGAACTGGCGGGCGTAGGCCGAGAAGGTCTCGACGTAGCGGCGCTGGCCCTCGGCGTACAGGGTGTCGAACACCAGCGAGGACTTGCCGGAGCCGGACACGCCGGTGACGACGACGAGTTCGCCGGTGGGGATGTCGAGGTCGAGGTTGCGCAGGTTGTTCTGGCGCGCGCCGCGGATGCGGATGGGCGGGCGGTCCGCGGGGCGGACGACGGGGTCGGACATCGAGGGGGGGAATCCGGTGGAGCGGGGGAGGGGTCGGGTTATGGTACGGGAAAAGCCTTCCCGACCATGGTCGCGCGACGTTCCCTGCGGGTCTCTCCCGACGCGCCGGAACCCCTGGTTCCGGAGCGTCCGGCGGCGTTGCGCTGCCCGCTCTGCGAGCGCCCGCTGCCGTCCGGTCCGACGGTGGACCTGCACCACCCCCTGCCACGCTCGCTGGGCGGGACGGACACCGTGCCGATGCACCGCATCTGCCATCGCGCGCTGCATGCGAGCTTCACCGCGCGGGAGCTCGCCGGGTTCGGCACCGACTGGGCCCGCCTGCGCGCCCGGCCCGAGATCGAGGCGTTCGTGCGCTGGGTCGCCCGCCGGCCCCCCGAGTTCTGGGACGGGTCGAGGACATCGCGGCGGCTGCGCGCCCGCTGAGCCGTCCCCCGGGGGGGCGTCCGGGCCCGGGCCGTTGCGTGGGGTGATCGGGAACCGCCGGCTGCCTGCCCGGGGCGTGCGTTCAGCGCCCGCGGCTGGTCCGGGAGGGGGGCGGCCAGGAAGCTCGGTGGGGCGACCCATCCGGTCGTCCGGCCACCTCTTCCGTCCCCGTGACCCAGCCCGCCACGTCGATCCGCCTCCGTGCCTCGCTGCTCGCCGTCGCAAGCGCGCTGGCTGCCGGCGTGCTGACGGGTTGCGGCGGTGGGGGCGGCGGTGCGACCGCCGCGACCGACCCCGCCACCGCAGCAGCGGTGCCAGTCGGGGCCGCCGCCACCGGCACCGGTGTCGCGCCGACCGCCGCGCTGCCCTCGCTCAAGTCCGTCTCGCCGAGCCTCGTGACGCCGCCTGCCCGGGTCGTGCTCTCCGGCGAGGGCTTCGACGAGGTCGAATCGGTCCGTCTCGGCGACATCGTGCTGCCGATCATCTCGCGCACGGCCACCTCGATCGAGGTCGACGTGCCGGCCGGCGCGACCACCCAGTTCCTGACCCTCGTCGATCGCAGCGCCGCCGTGCGCAGCACGCCGCAGGTGGTCTCGATCGATCCGCCGGCGGTCGTCACCAGCGTGTCGCCCGAGCCGGTGCTGGCCGGTTCGGTGCTGACCGTGGGCGGCAGCGGCTTCGAGCGCATCCGCGAAGTGGTCTTCGCCGGCGAGGTCCGCGCCGCCGTCCAGTCGCCCACCGGCGGCACGCTGCTGCGGGTCAGCGTCCCGTTCGACGCCCAGAGCGGCCCGCTCGGACTCGTCTCCTCGTCGGGGCGCCGCTTCGACTGGAGCGGCGCACTGACCGTCATCCCCCGCATTCGCGTGCCGGCCCCGGTGAGCGTCTCGGTCGCCGCCGGGGCGACCGTCGCGATCACCGGCAGCGGTCTGGACGAGGTGAGCCGCGTGACCGTCGCGGGCCTGCCTGCGACGCTCGGCGTGCAGACCGCCACCCGGCTCGAGTTCGCCGCTCCGGTAGGCGGCTGCGGTGCGGTGAGCCTCGAGTCGAACCGTCAGCCGGCGGTGTTCGGTGGCACCGTGTCGATCGCCGACTGCACGATCCGCCTGGAGTCGATCGAGTACGCGCAGGTCCAGTCACAGCCCGATGCCGATGTGCGGCAGCGTCTGGTGCCCCGGCGCGAGACCTGGGTGCGGGCCTTCATGGTGTCCGCACAGTCCGGGGTGAGCGCGCCCGCGCTGCGGCTCGATGCCTACCTCGGCAACACCCTCGTCGGTTCGCGCGCGATGAGCGGGCCCTCGCAGCTGCCCGTGCTCGCGGTGGGTGCGCCGATCCCGTCGTCGCTGCGCGGCGACGGCGCACAGACCTTCCTCGCCCGGCTGGACGACACCTGGGTGACGCCCGGGCTCCGGGTGGAGATCAGCGTGGACGCGAGCGCGCAGGGCGGCGGCACCACGGTCACGCAGGACACCCCGAAGATGGGGGCGGACACGAAGCTCACGATCGTGCTGGTGCCGCTGCACTCGGGGCCGCATGCGCCGGTCCTGGACAGTGACCTGGTCGCGCTGACGCTCGACGAGATCACGCGACGCTTCCCGATCGCGCGCGACCGCATCGCCGTCAGCATGCGTGCGCCGTACATGCTGACCAGCGTCACCGACGGCGTCGATGCCAACATCGACTGGAGCGACGCGCTCAACGAACTCGAGCAGCTGCGCGCCGTCGAATCCACCAGCGTACACACCCACTACTACGGGCTGGTGCCGCCGCTGACGCAGTTCGGCATCGCCGGCGTCGGCTATCTCGGTGGCTGGTCGGCGATGGGCATCCACGAGGCGGGCGATCCGCTGTGGATGCGGATCATGACCCACGAGCTCGGGCACAACTTCAACCGCGACCACGCGCCCTGCGGCGTGAGCGGCGACGCCAGCTACCCCTATCCGAACGGCGCCCTGGGCCCGACGCCGCTGTTCGACGTGACGACGGATCAGGTGGTGTCGTCGACCGGCAAGGCCGACGTGATGGGCTACTGCAACGGCGACTGGTTCTCGGATTACAGCTACGCCGCCATCCAGGCCTACCTCGAGGCACGGCCGCAGATGGCCCCGTTCGTGACCGCCGCGTTCGGCGGCTCGGGGTCGGACGGCGCGAGCGACCTGGTGCTGGTGTCGGGGTCGATCGGACTCGCGGGTTCGCGCATCGATGCGGTGCAGGCTGCGCGCGGCGTGCCGCGGGTGCCGCCGGGTGGCGAGTTCGTGCTGAGGCTGCACACCGCCGCGGGCGGTCGCTTCGACGTGCCCTTCGACGCTGCCGCGGTCGACCATGCGAGCCCGCCGCAGCGCCACTTCCAGGTGCTCGTGCCGGACCCCGGACCGCTGAGCACGGTGGAAGTGCTGCGCGACGGCGTGCGGATCGTGGCGCGCGAGTCGGCCCCCGCGGAGGCCGGCGCCGAGCCGAAGTCGCTGACGCCGGCGACCGTCTCGGTCGCCGAGGCGGCCGGCGCGCTGACGGTGACCTGGGATGCGGCGCGTCATCCGACGGCGACCGTCGTGCACGTCGCGCCCGGCGGCGGCCGCACGGGCCTCGCCGTGCGCGCACGGGGCGGGCTCAGCGTGCTGCGCACCGATGCGCTGCCGGCCGGCGGCGCCTTCGAGATCGCGCTGTCCGACGGCCTCAACACCGAGCGGACGATCGTGGCGCGCTGAGCGGGCGGCTGAGCGGGCAGTGGAGCCGGC
>CAIUGQ010000276.1 GCA_903898725.1 uncultured Burkholderiales bacterium
CATCAGCGCCTGCGAACCCAGCCGCAGCGCCGGCGCGCCGAGCTTGGCCGGGTAGCCGGTGGCGTCGAGGTGCTCGTGGTGCTGGGCGACCGTGGCCAGCCACACCGGGTCGTCGACGCCGGCGGCCCGCAGCAGCGACACCCCGACCGCAGGATGGGCGAGAACGGCGTCGCGCTGTGCCGCGCTCAGCCCGCCCGGCTGGCCGTAGAGCTGCTCCTGCAGCTCGAGCATGCCGACGTTCATCGTCAGGGCGGCCAGCACCGCCGAGCGGCGCTCCGCGGGCGGCGTGTCGAGCCGAGCGAGCACGAACTCCAGCACCACCGCCGCGGCGATGCCATGGCGCGTGCCGTAGCGCCCGCCGTCGAGCAGCAGCGGGGTGGCGAGCAGCGCATCGGGGTCGAGCGCGCACAGGCGCTGCAGTTCGGCGCCGGCGTGGCGCACGACGCCGAGCGCGTCGCCGGCATCGCCGGTGCCGGTCGCGATCCGCGGCAGCGCGTCCTCGAGCGCATCGCGCAGCGCGTGCAGCAGCCGCCAGGGCCGCACCGTCATGACCCGCGGCAGCACCATCGCCGGGGTGCCTGAGGCCTCGGGCGTCGCGGCCTTCAGGGCCTCGAAGCGCTCGGCGTCGCAGTGGATGCCACGTGCCAGCAGCCGTTCGAGCTGGGCGTCCTCCGCGATCACCACGCCGGCCTGGACCAGGCGACGGCCCGCGCCGTCGTACAGGTCGAACGGGAGAGGCTCACCGACCCGCAGGTCGCCGGGCTGCAGCCGATGCAGCGCGGCGGCGGGATCGGGCATCGCGCGCGAGAGGACCGCGCGAAATCCGGACAGGGCCATCGACGACCTCCGGGAACGGTCCGGGGCGCGGCAGGCCGCCCCCGGCATCTGTCGTCATCGTGTCCGAAGGCGGTCGCCAGCGCAACCGTATGCGGGCCCGGCGCGGCGGGGGCTGCTCGGGGTCCGGCTCCCGGCCCGGTGCCTCAGCCGCCGGCCTTCACCACCGCGTAGCGCGCCAGCGTGCGCGCCCGCGCCAGCGCATGGTCGACCACCGGTGCCGGGTAGTCCCGGCCGATGATGCAGCCCGCGGCGGCCTGCTCGGCGGGCTGCGCGAGCCACGGCGCGTGCAGGCGCGCATCCGGCAGGCGGGCGAGCTCGGGCAGGTAGCGCCGGATGAACGCGCCCTTCGGGTCGAACTTCTCCGACTGCGTGACCGGGTTGAAGATCCGGAAGTACGGCTGCGCGTCGCAGCCGCTCGACGAGGCCCACTGCCAGCCGCCGTTGTTGGCCGACAGGTCGTAGTCGTTCAGGTGCCGGGCGAAGAAGCGCTCGCCGCGCCGCCAGTCCACGCCGAGGTCCTTGCACAGGAAGGAGGCGACCACCATCCGCAGGCGGTTGTGCATGTAGCCGCTGGTGAGCAGCTGGCGCATGGCGGCGTCCACCAGCGGGTAGCCGGTGCGTGCCTCGCACCAGGCGGCGAACAGCGCATCGCCCTCGGCGCCGTCCTCCCAGGCGATGCGGTCGTACTCGGGCCGGAACGAGCGTTCGGCCACGCGCGGGTGGTGGTGCAGCACCTGGAAGTAGAAGTCGCGCCAGATCAGCTCGGACAGCCAGGTGCGGGCGCCCTCGTCGTCGGCGGGGTCGGCGCGCATCGCGTGCAGCGCCTCGCGCACCAGCGTGCGGATCGACACCGTGCCGAAGCGCAGGTGCGCCGACAGGTACGACGGACCGCGCACCGCGGGGAAGTCGCGTGCCTCGCGGTAGCGGCCGATGCGTCCGACGAAGTCGGCGAGCAGCGTCGCGCCGCCGCGCGCGCCGGTCGGCAGCGCGAGCGAGGCGAGGTCGGTCGGCTCGAAGCCGATCGCGGCGAGGCCGGGCACGCCGTCGACCGGCTCCGTACCGGCCCCGGCGGTGTCCGAGGCAGCGCGCAGCCCGGCCGGCGGGGGCGCGAGCCGACCGGGGGCGAGCGTGCGCACCGGATGCGGTGCGACCGGACCGCGCTCGGCGCCGTCGGCCTCGAGACGCTTCGTCCAGGCGTTGCGGTACGGCGTGAACACCGAGAACGGACGTCCCTGACCGGTCAGCACCTCGTCGGTCTCGTAGACGACCTGGTCCTTGACCAGCACCAGTCGGCGGCCGTCGGCACGCAGCCGCGCGGCGACCGCGTCGTCGCGGCGCACCGCGTCCGGCTCGTAGTCGCGGGCGGCTACCACGATGCCCGCGCCCAGGCGGGCCGCGAGTGCGGCGATCGCGTCGGCGGCCCGGTCGTGCACGACGATCAGACCGCCCCCGAGCTCGCGCAGCGCCGCGTCGAGTTCGCGCAGCGCGTCACGGATGAATTCGACGCGGCGGTCCGTGCGCGAGGGCAGGGCGTCGAGGATCTCGCGGTCGTAGACGAACGCGCAGTGCACGCGCGTGCAGTCCGAGAGTGCTCGGGACAGGGCGGCATGGTCGTCGACGCGAAGGTCGCGGCGGAACCAGACCAGGCCGGTGTCGGAGGAGGTCGTGGGCATCGGCACCTCGGCAGGGGGCGCGATTGTGCCGTCCGGAGCGCCCCTTTACAATGGTTTCATGGCTGCACCCGACGTCGCGACGAACCTCACGAACCACTTCCTGCTCGCGATGCCCAACATGGCGGACCCCAATTTCGGCGGGGCCGTGGTGTTCATCGCCGAGCACAGTGCGAAGGGTGCGCTCGGGCTCGTCATCAACCGCCCGATGGAGCTCGACCTGCAGTCCCTGTTCGAGCGCATCGACCTCAAGCTCGAGATCGCCCCGCTCGCGGCCAGCCCGGTGTTCTTCGGCGGCCCGGTCCAGACCGACCGCGGCTTCGTGCTGCACCAGCCGCTGGGGACCTGGAACTCGACCGTCTCGATCGGCGACTCGCTCGGCCTGACCTCGTCGAAGGACGTGCTCGAGGCGGTGGCGGTGGGCGAGGGGCCGAGCCGGCTGCTGGTCACGCTCGGCTATGCCGGCTGGGGGCCGGGCCAGCTCGAGGACGAGATCGCGCGCAACGCCTGGCTGACGGTCGAGGCCCATCCCGACGTCATCTTCGAGACACCGGTCGCCGAGCGGCTGTCGCGCGCCTACGGGCTGCTCGGCATCGACCCGGCGTTCCTGTCGTCGTCCGCCGGGCATGCCTGAGCCACGGGGCGGC
>CAIUGQ010000277.1 GCA_903898725.1 uncultured Burkholderiales bacterium
CCCCGTTGAGCGCGTCCTCGAAGGAGTACATCTCCTTCTCGACGATGTCGGTCACCTCACCGATGCCACGCTTGAAGAGCGCCGTGTGCTCGACGATCGGCGTCCGGATCTGGCGGTAGCCGTAGCCGCGGGCCCAATGCGCGACCACCTGCTCCAGGCGCTCCCAGCGCTCGCTGTCGCCGGGAAGCAGGTCGTTCATGCCCTTCACGCCGGACAGGCGCTCGGGCTTGCGCGGCGCGGGAACGGCGGAATCGGGGACGGGGGCGGCGACGTCGGACATGGAGACTCGGTGGCGACTGCGGAAACGGCTGGAGACCGGCGGGGATGGCGGACCGTCAGGTCCCCGGGTCGGCCGGCACGGTCTGGCGCCCGTATCGGCGATGCACGTACCCCTCGACGATCGCCTGGAACTCCTCGGCGATGCGCTCGCCCTTGAGCGTCACGGTGCGCTCGCCGTCGACGAACACCGGCGCCACCGGCGCCTCGTCGGCCCCCGGCAGCGAGATGCCGACGTCGGCGTGCTTGGACTCGCCGGGGCCGTTGACCACGCACCCCATCACGGCGACCTGCATCGACTCGACACCGGGATACGACGCCTTCCAGACGGGCATCTGGGCGCGCAGGAACGCCTGGATGCTCTCGGCCAGCTCCTGGAAGAAGGTGCTGCTGGTGCGACCGCAGCCCGGACATGCGACCACCAGCGGCGTGAACGCGCGCAGACCCATCGTCTGCAGGATCTCCTGAGCGACGATCACCTCGCGGGTGCGGTCGCCGCCGGGCTCGGGCGTCAGCGACACGCGGATGGTGTCGCCGATGCCTTCCTGGAGCAGCACCGAGAGCGCGGCCGTCGAGGCGACGATGCCCTTGCTGCCCATGCCCGCCTCGGTCAGCCCGACATGCAGCGGGTAGTCGCAGCGCCTCGCCAGCTCGCGATAGACCGCCACGACATCCTGGACGTTCGAGACCTTCGCCGACAGGATGATGCGATCACCCGGCATGCCGAGCGACTCGGCCATCTGCGCGCTCTCGATCGCCGACGTGACGAGGGCCTCGCGCATGACCTGCGAGGCCTCCCACGGCTGCGCGCGACGGGCATTCTCGTCCATCAGGCGCGCCAGCAGCGACTGGTCGAGGCTGCCCCAGTTCACGCCGATCCGGACCGGCTTGGCGTGCAGGTTGGCGACCTCGATCATCTGCGCGAAGTTGCCGTCGCGCCGGCTGCCCGACCCGACGTTGCCGGGATTGATGCGGTACTTCGACAGCGCGCGAGCGCAGTCGGGGTACTGGGTCAGCAGCTTGTGGCCGTTGTAGTGGAAGTCGCCGACCAGCGGCGCGTCGACGCCCATCCGGTCGAGCTGCTCGCGGATCGCGGCGACCTCGCGCGCGGCCTCGGGCGTGTTGACCGTGATGCGCACCACCTCCGAGCCCGCCTGCGCCAGCGCCTTGACCTGGATGGCGGTCGCGATCGCGTCGGCGGTATCGGTGTTCGTCATCGACTGCACGACGACCGGCGCACCGCCGCCCACGTGAACGGTCCGCGCGCCCCAGTTCACCGCCACGCGCCGCGAGATGCGGCGTGCGAGCGGCCCCGAAGCCATGGGTGCGGCGGGCGCGGTCACGGCAGCTTGACCTTGGCGATGTTGTTCGGCGAGGAGGTCACCGGCTTGAGGTCGACGGGCTTGCCCTCGAACTCGAGCACCGCGGCGCTGGCATTGCCGATGGTCACCGAGAACGGCGCCTCGCCCTTCGCCTCGAGCGGCGTGCCGGGCTTGACCGTGCCCATGAACACCGACTTGCCGTCGGCCTGACGGACATCGACCCACGCATCCTGCTTGACGGTCACCCGGATCGGCGGAGCGGGCGGCGGCGGCGGCGCGGGGGGCGCGGCCGGCACCACCGGGGCGGGCGGCGCCGCCGTGAGCGCCGGCGGCACGACCG
>CAIUGQ010000278.1 GCA_903898725.1 uncultured Burkholderiales bacterium
CGAGCTCGATCCAGGAGTCGCCGTCGGCGCCCCGGGCGCCGAAGAGCGAACGCCACACCTCGACCGCGAAGCGGCCGGTCCAGCCGCGGACCCCGTCGAGCACCGCGAAGGTGCCGGTCTGCAGCGTGTTCTCCTCGAAGCCGCCGTTCTCCAGCAGGTTGCCGCAGGCACGGTCGGCGGTGCGCCCGCGCAGCGAATCGTGGGTGCCGTCGACGTCCTGGTCCATGCCGATGCGCCGCTCGGTGCCGCTGCGCACCGCGGTGTAGGTGATCGGCTGCTCCGTCGAGGCCTGCGCCCGCAGCGCGTCGAACGAGACGGTCTCGTAGGCGCGGTCGGTCCAGAAGGTACCGTTGCCGACATACGCGAAGCCCTTGCGCTGGCCGCCCACGCAGGCGTGGGCCACCAGGCCGACCGCGCCCCGATCGGCGAGCGTGCGCAGGTCGGCGAGCAGCGCGGGGGCCGTCGCGCCCGAGCGCAGCGTGATCTGGCGTCCGACGGCGGCGTGCGCATCGACCGCGACGGTGTGGGCGTCCAGTCCGAACGGCACGTACGGGAACGAGCCGTTGAACGAGTACATGAACGCCATCATGTTGTTGCTGCGGGTGCGGTTGTGCGACGAGTCGTAGGTGCCGTCCTGCTGGAACCCGAAGCCCGCGGAGCTGCCGGTCGGATCGTCGAACCACAGCCCGTCGCGCTTGTAGAAGTTCTGCCAGCGCGGCGCGGTGAGCACGATGCCTTCACCCGAGAACTGCGGGCGGTCGGAGTGGAAGACCGCGCCGCGGCCGGTGTGGCCGAGGTGGCAGCTTCGGCAGCGCTGCTCGAACTCGCGCGCGCCGGCCTCGGCGTCGCCGGTGCGCAGCGTCTCGCCGCGCGGGCCGGGGATGTCCACCCGGTTCGAGTACGAGTTGTCGAGGTTGCGGTACGGGTTGGGCGGCGTGCGCAGGGTCGCGAGGTAGGTGCGCATCGTCGCCATCTCGGCCGCGCTGGCGGGGGCGTCGGCACCCTGCAGGTCCCGGAACGCGCCGGCGAAGTGCGAGAGGTCCGCCTTGTCGCCGCGCCAGTGCAGCAGCGCGCTCTGCATGGTGTCGACCAGGGTCTGCGTCAGCAGCGGCCCCTTCATCGGATGGTGGCGGACGGTGCGTCCGTTCACGTCGGTGGCGGCGATCATCTCGCCGGCCGGATTGCCGAGGTCCCAGGCGAGGCGGTCGGTCTTGCCGTCGACGTGGCACGAGGCGCACGACACGTGGCCGGTGCCCGAGGTCCGATGGGTGTCGTAGAGCAGCGGACGGCCGGCGCGCACCTCGGGCGGCGTCGGGTCGAACGACAGCTCGAAGCGGCCGGTCACGCGCTCGGTGCCGAGGTCGACGATCGAGACCGACGCGTCGAAGCGGTTCAGCACGAATGCGCGCTGCGAGACCTCCTGCAGCACCACGCCGGTCGGGCCCTGCCCGACCTCGATCGTCGGCGTGCGGCCCGCGCGACGGCCCTGGGCGTCGATCACCACCAGGTTGTTCGAGCCCATGCCGGTCACGTAGGCACGGGTGCCCGCCGCGTTCCACGCGATGCCGCGCGGGTCGCCGATCGAGCGCTCGCGTTCCGCGCGCGGCACGCGGGCGGTCGTGTAGTCGAGGTGCGGGTTCAGGTCGTCGGTCGAGGTGGCGCCGCGCGCATCGACCTGGCCGAGCTGCACGCGCAGGAAGCGGCCGTTGAGCTTCGGCTCGTAGCGGATCTCGTTGAGCGCATCGGTGCCGACCATCGAGACCGCGCCGTTCGCCGGGTTCACCGCGAGCGCCATCACGATGTTGAGCATGCCGCCGCGGTAGCTCACCTGGCGGGTGGCGGTGTCGATCATCGCGAGGTCGCGGTCGACCAGGTCCCAGCCCTGCACGCGGCTGCGGGTGTTGCCGCCGACCGCCGCGGGGCCGCCGGTGACCATCGCGCGCCAGTTGCGGCCGTTGTCGTCGAGCCAGTCGCCGGCAGCGGTGCGGCGCACGATCAGGCTCGTGCCGGGCGGCGGCGGGTCGTTGGCGGGGTTCAGCGGCGGATCGAAGGCCGTGGCGTTGCGCGCGTTCGGCGGCGGATTCACGCCACCGTAGGGGCCGGCCGGATGGCGCACGATGTTCGGCTCGACGCCGCTGTTCTTGGCCGACAGCGCGATGGTGCCGTTGCCCGACTCGAAGATGCCGAGGTAGACGGTGCGGCCGTCGCGGCTCGTCGCGAGCGCGCGGGGCTGCTGCCCCAGGATCGGCAGGCGCGCGATCGGCGCCGAGGTCGCGGCCGGGTCGAACACCAGCAGCGTGCGCGCCTGGGCGCAGGACACGTAGGCGCGGCGCGGCGAGCCCGCGAACACGACGTCGGCCGGCTCGTCGTCGGTCGCGATCGTCGACACCACGGTGCCGCGCTCGAGGTCGACCACGCTGATGCTGTCGGACAGGTGGTTCACCACCCAGGCCTCGGTGTTCGAGGCGGCCCGCACCGTGACCGGGTCGAGACCCACGTTGACGACCGTCGAGCGTGCGACGCGGCCCGCGGCGACGTCGAAGATCTCGAGCGTGCCCGCGGCGGTGTTCGCCACCAGCAGCCGCTTGCCGTCCGGCGTGAGGTCCATCGGATGCACGTGCGGCGACTCGAAGTTGCTGAACGCCGCGCCGCTCGCGCCGGCGCCGCGCAGCGCCTTCGTCGACGGCGCGCCCGCGGCGTCCGCCGCCGGATCCGCTGCCAGCACGTCGGTGATCGAGGTGCCGGACGCGATGTCCGCCGCCTTGCCTTCGAGCGGCTCGACGCCGTCCGCGCCGCAGCCGCCGAGCACCACGGCTGCGGCGAGCAGGACCGGGCTCAGCGAACGGCGGGCCAGGCGGGTGCAGGCGGTGAGCGGGGTGACCGACGGGGTGACGGGCGAAAGCGGCATCGGGGGGTCCTGAGTCGCGCGGTGCGATGGAACCCGTGATTCTGCGAAGCCGGCCCGGCTCGACGTGTGACGAAGTCCCGGCTGACCCGGGCGTTCCCGCCCTGTCGTGACATCGTTCTCGGTCGTGCCCTGCGCGGGGTGGCGTGCGCCGACGTCTTTGCTGCGGACCTCGATCGGATGCCTGCGTCAGCCTGTGGTGCGGGTGGCCCAAAGAGGGTCGACCGACAGGGGGTCGCGCGACAGCGGGTCGACCCACAGCGGGTCGGCCCAGTCCATCGGGAAGTCGTGCAGCGCGCGCGCGAGCTGCGCCTGCCACCATGCGTGGGCGACGACCAGGTCGCCGGCCGACAGGCGGGTCTGCCTGAAGGCCGAGCCCGATGCCGACGGCCTGCCGTCGTCGATCACGACATCGATCGGGAAGTCCACGTCGACGACGCTCTCCCGGGTCGCATCGAACGCCAGGTAGCCGAGCGCGAGCGCCTTGCGCAGCGGGGTGTCGTACCGGAGCAGGCGGTCGAGCAGCGGCTTGCCGTAGGCGCTGCGGCCGATGATGAAGTAGGGCGAGTCGACCGTCGCGTTGACCCAGTTGCACTCGGGGAAGACCTGGATCAGCTCGGGCCCGGCGTCGCCCGACAGGGTCCCGCCGATGATCGCGTGCAGGTTGAACGTCAGGCCGCCGGCCGCGAGCGACGCCTCGTCCTCGAGCCGGGCCTGCCGCAGCTCGTCGCCGAACGCGGAGGCGAGCTGATGCAGGCGGGTGAACGGCTGCGGCATCGCCGCGATGCGGTCCTCGAGCCGGCTGGCCGCCTTGTCGCGCACCGATCGCAGGCCGGAGGTCATCAGGAACGCGCGGCGGTCCCCGATGCGGATCATCGACAGCTTCGCCTTGCTCGACGACTGCTCGCCGCGGACGATCTGCGTGTCGGCGAGGGCGATCAGGCCGGTGTCGACGCGTATCCCGATGCAGAAGGTCATGCGGTCTGGCTCCCGGGTCGCTCAGGCTTCAGCAAGAAGCAGGCCCGGCCGGCACGGCGTGGGCATGGCGCGGGCCAGTCTCGGGGCGCGCCTATACTCGCCAGCCCATGCGCCACGCGCGCCGCCGCGCCTCGCGTGATGCCCGCACCCTCACCCACGACTTCATCCGCCACACCCCCCGCCGACATGCCGCCCGCCGCGCCGTTCCGGACCGTCGCCCTGCGCGTCGGCCTGCTCGCCGCGCTGCTCGTCGCGCTGGCCGGCGCTGCGTCGGCCGCGCCGCCGCCCGACACGCTCGAGGCGCGCCTGCTCGCCTGTACCGGCTGCCACGGTGACCAGGGCCGCGCGACCGCCGACGGCTACTACCCGCGGATCGCGGGCAAGCCCGCCGGGTACCTGGCCAACCAGCTCATCAACTTCCGGGACGGGCGGCGTGCCGTGCCCTCGATGACCTGGGTGGTCGGGCATCTGTCCGACGACTACCTGCGCGAGATCGCCGTCCATTTCGCCGAACGCCATCCGCCGTACCCGCCGCCCGCGCCGCCCGCGGTGCCGCCCGAGGTGCTCGAACGCGGGCGCAGGCTGGTCCTCGACGGCGATCCGTCGCGGGACCTGCCGGCCTGCACCGCGTGTCATGGCCCGGCGCTGCTCGGCGCGCAGCCGGCGCTGCCCGGTCTGCTCGGCCTGCCGCGCGACTACCTGAACGCGCAGTTCGGCGCCTGGCTGAACGGCACGCGACGTGCGATGGCCCCCGACTGCATGGCGACCATCGCACGCCGCCTGCCGCCGAACGACATCGCGGCAGTCACCGCCTGGCTCGCCGCGCAGCCCGTGGCGGCACAGGCACGCCCCGCCGCGGCCCCGCCGGCGACGCTGCCGCTCGACTGCGGCGGACTCGGCCGATGACGTCGCGCGCACGACGTTTCGCCGGCCTGCTGCTGCTGGCGCTCGCCGGGCTGGTGCTCGCGGCACTGCTCGACGGGCGCGGGTCACCGGGCGACAGGGCGACGGACGCGACCAGGATCGTCACGGACGTGACGAACCGGGCACCCGCCGCCGATGCAGCGACCCGCGGCCCGGGCGGTCCGGCCCACGGGCCGGCCGTCGTGCCGGCCGTCGTGCCCGCCGTCGTGCCCGACCCCGCCTCGTCCGACCCGGTCGCGCGCGGCGCCTACCTCGCCCTGGCGGGGAACTGCGCGGGGTGCCACACCGCACGCGGCGGCCGGCCTTATGCCGGCGGGCGCGGCATCGAGACGCCCTTCGGGACGATCTATGCATCGAACCTGACGCCCGACGTCGAGACCGGCATCGGCGCCTGGCGTGGCGAGGCGTTCCGCCGCGCGCTGCGCGAGGGCCGCTCGCGCGACGGCCGTGCGCTCTACCCCGCCTTCCCGTACACCGAGTACACGCGGATCTCGGACGCCGACGCCGACGCGCTGTTCGCCTACCTGCGCAGCCTCGAGCCGGCGCGCGAGCCCACGCCGCCGCATGCGCTCCGGTTCCCGTGGAACCTGCCGTGGCTGCTCGAAGGCTGGCGGCTGCTGTACTTCCGCCCGGCGCGGTTCGAGCCCGACCCGGCGCGCGACGCGAGCTGGAATCGCGGTGCCTACCTCGTCCAGGGGCTCGGCCACTGCGGCGCCTGCCACACCGCCCGCAACCTGCTGGGTGGGCAGACCGGCACGCCGCTCGGCGGCGCGGCCACGCCCCTGCGGGGCTGGCACGTGCCGTCGCTGCTCGACGATCGCGACGGCGGCGTCGCGTCCTGGACGCAGGCCGAGACCGTCGACTGGCTGGCTTCCGGCCTGAACACGCGGGCGATCGCCAGCGGCCCGATGGCCCAGGTGGTCGCCAACAGCCTGCAGCACCTCGTGCCGGCCGATCTGGACGCGATGGCGAACTACCTGCGGGCCCTGCCGCGCGTCGAGCGGACGGCGCGTGCGGCGCGCGCCGAGCTCGCCCCGGGCACGGCGACGCTCGCGCTCGGCGCGCAGCGCTACACCGAACACTGTGCCGACTGCCATGGCGAGCGCGGCGAGGGCGCACCGCCGCATTGGCCGGCGCTGGCGGGCAACCGCACGCTGACGATGGACTCGCCGGTCAACGCGATCAGCACGGTACTGCACGGCGGCTTCCCGCCCGCCACGCGGGCGAACCCTCGGCCCTACGGCATGCCGCCCGCCGGCCCCGTCCTCGACGACACCGAGGCGGCGGCGCTGATCAGCTTCCTGCGCAACGCCTGGGGCCACGCCGCCCCAGCCACCCTGGCTCGGGAGGTCAATGCGCTGCGGCCGATCCCGGTCGAGTAGCGGCACGCCCGAGCCAGCGACGCAGCCGGGAGGCCACCTCCGGGCGGTCGAGCAGGTCCCAGTGGTCCGCCGAGACGATCACCGCCTTGCGGGCACGCGGCACGTCGAGCGCGAACGCCGGATCGGGGTGGACGCCGAGCGCGCTCGCCAGGGGCACCAGTCCGTCACCGACCCACCGATCCCGGCGACTGCCGACCCGCTCGCCGGTGGTCGCCGCGACCAGGTAGACCGGCACGCCGGCCGGCAGCGGCGTCGGCACCCGGGTGTCGTGCGCATTGGCGAAGCGGTCGTCGCCGGCATGGTCCTCGTCGCGCAGCAGACCGTGGCGCAGGTCCGTGATGCCCGCGCTGCGGCCGCGTCCGAGGCGCGCGAGCGGCGCGGCGTACGGGCTCGCGCCCAGCGCGCGGTCGACGACATGACCGACGCGCTCGAGCGGCGCGCCATGGTGCGGCGTCCCGAGGCAGACGATCGCCGACAGCGAGGCGGGCCAGCGGTGGCCGGCGACCGACGCCGCGTGGCAGGCGCTGCGCACGAGCAGCCCGCCCATGCTGTGGCCGATGAGGGCCAGGGCGTCGACCGGCACCGGCCAGCGCGCGAGCAGGTCCTCGAGCAGCGCATCGAGCGCATGCCCGTTGGCGGCGACGTGCAGGCCCGAGTTGTAGTGCAGGTGCAGCGTCGTCCAGCCGGCCGACTCGGCGAGCATCGCGCCGTGGTCATGACCGTGACGTCGCCACTGCAGGTCACTCATGCACAGGCCGTGGACCATCACCAGCAGCCGGCGGCCGTCGCCGCGGCCCGGCGCCGGGCCCGCGGCGGGATCGATCACGCGCCCGTCGACCCGCAGCGTCATCGGGATGGCGAGCGGGTTGCCGGTGGCCGCGAGGTGGTCGCCCCAGACGCCGTTGAGCGCGGCCAGCAAGGCCTCGCGGCGCGGCGAGGGCGCGCCCTCGTGCCGATCGGGTGCGGCCAGGGTGTCCAGGCCGCCCAGGACCGTGTCGAGTCCGGTGCCGACGATCCGCGTGGTCCCGCGCACCGTCCGGTAGATCCAGCCGGTGAGTCCGCGCGTGCGCGCCGGTCCGGCCGGCCCGATCGGCCACGACGGCCGGACGATGGCGGCGTGCATGCCCTCGACGACATCGGTCACGCCGCCCAGGGCATCGATGCCGAGCCGGGCGAGGCCACGCAGGTCGGCTGCGCGCAGCAGGGGGCCGGCCTCGGGAAGGGGGGCGGCATCGACGGGCGTCAGGTCGGTCAAGGTCGGCGGCTCGTGCTGGACGGGGACCCACCGTGCACCGCCCGCACCGAGACTGGCAAGCTCGGGCGTGGAGCGCAGCCTCTAGATCCGGCCGCACACCCTGCGACGCCGATGACCGCGGACGCCCCGTCGGCCGCGGTGCAGGCGGCGTTGACACCGTCGAAAGCCGGTCGATACCATGGCCCGAACCCGGTCGAGACGGTCCGGATCATCGGGAACCGAGGAGATCAGAGGGTGCGCCTACAAGGGACGACCGCAGGCGATGCCGCGGCGCCTGCCGCCGGGCTCGCCGCATTCGCGGTCCGGATCACGCTCGCCTGCGCCGCGCTGTGCGCCGCGGCCGCGGCCGGCGCGCAGACCCGGGTCGACTTCGTCCTCAACCGGGGGCCGAGCGGCGATCACGCGCCGTACTACTTCGCGAAGAAGCGGGGCTGGTACGTGAAGGAAGGCATCGACCTGAGCTTCGAGCCGGGCCGCGGCTCGGCGCAGGCCACGCAGAAGGTCGGCGCCGGCGCGAGCCCGATCGGCGTGTCCGACATGGGGGGCGTGCTGGTGGCACGCGGCAAGGGCGCCGACCTGGTCGCGGTGTTCAACGTCCAGGCGAATTCGCCGCAGGGCCTGTACTGGCTCAAGCGCTCGGGCATCACCTCGGTCAGGGACCTCGCCGGCCGGCGGATCGGCAACCCGGCGGGCGATGGCGCGCGCACGATGTGGCCGGCGCTCGCCCGGTCCAACGGCATCGACCCGGCCTCGGTGACCTGGGTGGATGTCGAGGCCGGTTCGAGGGTCGCGGCGCTCAAGGCGAAGTCGATCGACGCGACGACGGCGCTGTTCGACGCCCACCCGGTCTTCCAGCGGGCGCTCGGCGACGACATGGGCTTCATCGCCTGGAAGGACGCGGGTCTGAACCCCTATGGCAACTCGGTGATCGTCAACGCCGACTTCCTCGCGCGAAACCGGCCGCTGGTCGATCGCTTCGTCAAGGTGACGCAGCGCGCGTTCGCCGCCTGCGTCGCGCAGCCGGAGCCGTGCGTGCAGGCGCTGGTCGAAGCCAACGGCGCGCTCAAGTTCGACATCGAGCTCACGCACTGGAAGCTGCTCGAGACGCTGATGGACGACCGGCACTCGCGCGGTGTCGCGCTCGGCATCCACGACGACGCCCGCATGAAGGCCGACTACGAACTGATGGCCGCATCGGTCGGGTTCGACAAGCCGTTCGACGTGAAGCGCGCGTACACCAACGAATTCCTGGATCGAAACGTGAGGATGGTCCGATGAGCTCCCATACATTCGTCGACGTGCAGGTCCGCCGCGACGACCTGCGAACGACCCGTGTCGTCGAGGGCCCGGTGCCCGGTGCCGCGGGCCTGGCGGCGGGGCGGGCGGTGCTGCGCGTCGAGCGCTTCGCGCTGACTGCGAACAACGTCACCTACGGCGCCTGCGGCGCGGTGCCCGGCCTGGAGTACTGGCGCTTCTTTCCTGCCCCCGAGGGCTGGGGCCGCGTGCCGGTGTGGGGCTTCGCCACGGTCGTCGCCTCCGAGACGCCCGGCCTCGCCGTCGGCGACCGGTTCTACGGCTACCTGCCGATGTCCTCGCACCTGGAGGTCGAGCCGGGGCCGGTCGGCGCACGCGGCTTCGCCGACGTGGCGCCGCATCGGGCGGGCCTCTCGCCGGTCTACAACACCTACCTGCGGGTCGCGGATCGACCGGGCGAGGACACCGCCGCCCGCGCCGCGCTCGAGGCCGAGCAGATGCTGCTCAGGCCGCTGTTCACCACCGCCTACCTGATCGACGACTTCCTCGCCGACGAGGGCTTCTTCGGCGCGCGGCGCGTGGTGCTCGGCAGCGCGTCGAGCAAGACCGCCTATGCCACCGCCTGGCTGCTGTCGCAGCGCCGGGGCGGGGCCGATGCGGTCGAGGTCGTCGGACTCACCTCGCCGGGCAACGTCGCGTTCGTCGAGGCGCTGGGCTGCTACGACCGCGTGCTGACCTACGACGCCGCGGCGACGCTCGATGCCGACGTGCCGACCGTCTACGTCGACATGTCGGGTGATGCCCGGGTGCGCGAAGCCGTGCACCGGCGGCTCGGCGACGCGCTGCGTCACGACTGCGCGGTCGGTCTCACCCACTGGGAGCAGGGCGCGCAGCGGCGCTCGGACGGCGCGCCGCCGGCCCCGCTGCCGGGTCCGAAGCCGACGATGTTCTTCGCCCCCGGGCGCTGGCGAAAGCGCGACGCCGACTGGGGCGCCGCCGAGGTCGAACGCCGTCTGGCCGCCGCCCGCGACGGCTTCTCGGCGAAGGTGCGCGGTGCCGGCGGCTGGATGACGGTCGTCGAGGGGCGCGGGCCCGCCGACACCGCACGGGTCTGGTGCGATCTGGTCGACGGCCGCGGCCGGCCCGACCAGGGGCACGTGCTCGCGCTCTGAGCCCCCCGGACCCCCGGCCGGCCCGACCCGTTCGACGCCGGCCGGTTTGACGGCCGGTCGATCCCGGTGCGACCTTTCGCCGGTGGACCCCGCCGAGCACGACCCGACCCCGACCCCGGCTTCGCCCTCGGCTTCGATCGCGGCGTCGACCTCCGCTTCGACCCCGCCCTCTGGTGCGTCGTCGTCGTCCGCCGCGGCGCCGACGAAGCGGTCCGCGGCGAGGAGCTCGTGGCTCGGTCGGCTGGCGATCGCCGCGCTGCGGCCGGTGCTGCGACGGATGGTGGCGGTGCAGACGGTGGGGGCCGATGCCCTCCTCGCGCGCCTGGATCGTGGTCAGCCGGTCTGCTACGCGCTGCAGTTCCGCACGCTGTCGAACCTGGTCGTGCTCGACGAACAGGCCCGCGCGCTCGGCCTGCCGCTGCCGCTCGCGCCGCTCGCGGCGGCCGGCGCTGACGGCACGCCGCAGGCCGCGGAGCGGCATTCGTTCTTCTTCCTGACCCGCTCGGGGCAGCCCTCGCCGCTGCGCGCGCAGCCCTACGCGTACGCGCCGCGCCTCGCGCGGCTCGCCGCAGCGGTCCGCGCCGATCCGGCGACCGACGTGACCATCGTGCCGGTGCATGTGTTCTGGGGCCGAGCGCCGCGCAACCAGGATTCCATCGTCAAGGCGCTGCTCGCCGAGGGCTGGGCGATTCCGGGCACGCTGCGCCAGCTCGCGCGCGTGCTGATCCACGGCCGTCAGACGATGCTCGAGTTCGGCGAGCCGATGTCGCTGCGCGAGATGCTCGAGGGCGCCGACGACGACGCCCTCGCGCTGCGCCGCGCCGCCCGGCTGCTGCGCGCGGCCTTTCGCCGCGTGCGCGAGCGGGTCATCGGGCCGGACCTGTCGCACCGTCACGTGCTGATCAACGCGGTCATCGCGGGCGAGCCGGTGCAGCGTGCGATCGACGACGCCGCCCAGGGCAAGGGCCAGACACGCGAACGCGCCGAGCAGACCGCGCGGCGGGCCGCGTGGGAGATCGCGTCGAACTACTCGTATCCGTTCATCCGCGCCTACGACCTGCTGCTGCAGCTGCTCTGGAACCGGCTGTACGACGGCATCTCGGCCAGCCGCCTCGACGAGCTGCGCGACATCGCCTCGGAGGCCACGGTGGTCTACGTGCCCTGCCACCGCAGCCACATCGACTACCTGCTGCTGTCCTTCCTCATCTACTACCAGGGCCTGCCGCCGCCGCACGTCGCGGCGGGCGCGAACCTGAACCTGCCGGTGGTCGGCGGCCTGCTGCGCCGGGGCGGCGCGTTCTTCCTGCGCCGCAGCTTCCGCGGCGACGCGCTCTACGCGGCGGTGTTCGCCGAGTATCTGCACGCGATGATCACGCGCGGCTTCCCGGTCGAGTACTTCGTCGAGGGCGGCCGCAGCCGCACCGGGCGCACGCTGGCACCGAAGGCCGGGCTGCTGGCGATGACGGTCGACAGCTGGCTGCGGGCACCGCAGCGGCCGCTGGTCTTCGTGCCGGTGTACATCGGCTACGAGCGCGTGCTGGAGGGCGACACCTACGTCGCGGAGCTGTCGGGCCGGCCGAAGAAGAAGGAGTCGCTGCTCGGGCTGCTGCGTTCGGTGCGCGTGCTGCGCGAGCACTTCGGCCGCGTGCACGTGAACGTCGGCGAGCCGATCCCGCTCGGCCCCTTCCTGAGTGCGCATGGCGCGCTGCCCGACGTCGCCGGCGCCGCGCCGGAGCCGAGCGCGGCGCGGCGGGCGGCGGCGAGCACCCGGGCCGACCTCGATCGGCGCGCGGCGGTGGATGCGCTGGCGCTGGAGATCGTCACGCGGATCAACGACGCGGTGGTCGTCAATCCGGTCAACCTGGTGTCGGTGGCGATGCTCGGCTCGCCGCGGCACGCGATGGACGCCGAGCAGCTCGTGCGACAGCTCGACCTGCTGCGCGAGCTGCTCGCCCGCGCGCCGTACTCCGCCCGCCTGGTGGTCACGCCGCTGTCGGGCGTCGAGATCGTCGAGCAGGCCGAGCGTACCGGCGTGCTCTGGCGGATCGCGCATCCGCTCGGCGACGTGCTGCAGGTGCACGGCGAGCAGGTGGCGCTGCTCGCCTACTTCCGCAACAACGTGCTGCACGCGTGGGCGCTGCCGGCGCTGCTGGCGGCGCTGCTCTCGCAGCATCCGGGCGTGACGCGCGAGCGGCTGCTCGCGGTCGCGCATCGCGTGTTCCCGCTGCTTCGCGCCGAGCTGTTCCTGTCATGGGATGCGGCCGCGCTCGGCGAGAAGGTCGAGGCCTGTCTCGATGCGTTCGAGGCACTCGGCCTCACCGGCTCGGGCCCGGCCCAGCGCGGCGACGGTGCGGCGGCGCTGCACACGCTCGCGCAGCTGATGCGCCAGCCGCTCGAGCGCTGGTTCATCACGCTCGCGGTGCTGACGGGTCAGGGCTCGGGTGCGCTCACGCCCAAGGCGCTGGAGGACCTGTGTTTCCTGCTCGCGCAGCGGATGGCCTTCCTGCACGAACCGGGCTCGCCGGAGTTCTTCGATCGCGCGTCGTTCCGCGCGATCATCGCCACGCTCGGCGAGCTGGGGTGGGTGCGCGGCATCGACGGACGCCTCGCGTTCGACGGGGCGCTCGTCGAGGCGGCGGCGGATGCGCCGTGGCTGCTGTCGCCTGAGGTCCGGTTCGCGATCGCGCAGGTCACGCGGCTGTCGGATGAGGATGTGGTTAGGGCGGAGGGGTTGTTTCGGGTGGGGAAGGTTTAGTTAGCCGCCTCTCGGCGGATTCCCGTTCTCGCAGGACCGGTGCGCGGCAAGCATGCCGCGCCCGCTGAATGGGCTCGCCGCGGTGCGGCTCGAAACCCCCATTCAGCCATCCACCGTCACGCGGTTGCGACCGCCTTGCTTGGACGCGTAAAGCGCACGGTCCGCGCGTGCGATCAGCGACAGCGGATCCTCGCCCGAGACGTATTGCGCGACGCCGGCCGAGATCGTGATGTTGCCCACCGGCTCGTTGCCGCCGCGCTTGATCGTGCCGCGGGAAATCGCCGAGCGCACGCGGTCGGCCACCTCGCGTGCACCGTTCGCGGGGGTCTCGGGCAGCAGCAGCGCGAACTCCTCGCCACCGTAGCGGGCCGCGACGTCCTTGCGCTGCGTCAGCTGCGACAGCGCCTGGCCGACCGCGCGGATCACCTGGTCGCCGAACGGATGGCCGTAGGTGTCGTTGATCTTCTTGAAGAAGTCGATGTCGACCATCACC
>CAIUGQ010000279.1 GCA_903898725.1 uncultured Burkholderiales bacterium
GCGGATCATGGCGGGCGGGCAGGCCGAGCCGCCGATGACCGTGCGCCGGAAGGTCGAGAACTTCAGGCCGTTCGAGGCGACGTAGGCGAGCAGGCCCTGCCAGACCGTCGGCACGCCCGCCGAGTAGGTGACCCGCTCGCTTTCGAGGAGCTCGTAGATCGACTTGCCGTCGAGTGCCGGGCCGGGGAACACCAGCTTGGCGCCGGTCAGCGGCGCGATGTAGGGCAGGCCCCAGGCGTTGACGTGGAACATCGGCACGACCGGGAGGATCGAGTCGCGGGCCGAGCAGCCCATCGCATCCGGCAGCGCGGCCGCATAGGCGTGCAGCGTGGTCGAGCGGTGGCTGTACAGCGCCCCCTTGGGGTTGCCGGTGGTGCCCGAGGTGTAGCACAGCCCGCAGGCCGAGCGCTCGTCCAGCTCGGGCCAGACGTAGCCGTCGTGTCCCTCGGTGACCAGGTCCTCGTAGCAGATCAGGTTCGGCACCTTCGCCGTGGCGGGCAACCGGTCGCGGTCGCACATCGCGATCCAGCCGCGCACGTTCGGGCAGAGCGAGGCGATGGCCTCGACGATCGGCAGGAAGGTCAGGTCGAACGACAGGTACTGGTCGTTCGCATGGTTGACGATCCACGCGATCTGTTCCGGATGCAGGCGCGGGTTGACGGTATGGATCACCCCGCCCATGCCTGCGACGGCGTAGTAGATCTCCATGTGGCGGTAGCCGTTCCAGGCCAGCGTCGCGATCCGGTCGCCGACGTGCACGCCCCGGCGCGTCAGCGCGTCCGCCAGCCGCGCCGCACGGGCGTGGCAGTCCTTGTAGGTGTACCGGTGCAGGTCGCCCTCGATCCGTCGCGAGACGATCTCGACGTCCGGGAAGTGGCGGGCGGCATGTCGCAGCAGGTTGGACACGAGCAGCGGCATGTCCATCATCAGGGCCTGCATGGGGCGTCTCCTTGGAGGATGTCCGTCGGGGCGGAGGAGCGCGGCGCTGCGGGGCACGCCGTCGCGGCGGGGATGTTGGCCACGGGAAGCCCGCCCGTCAAGCAGGGTCAAGGCCGCTGCGTGCAGGCCGGCGCGGCGAGCACCGTAGAATGCGCGCAGCCCGCGATCGGGCGGGGCGGCCCGTGCGCCACCGCCCCGGGCACCGCGCCAGCGCGCTGCGCGGCCCAGCCGGCCGCACCGTCCCGAGCCCGCCCATGAAGCTGCTGTTCGACTTCTTTCCGATCCTGCTCTTCTTCGCGGCCTTCAAGCTCGCGGACATCTACGTGGCCACCGGCGTCGCCATCGTCGCCACCATCGGACAGATCGCCTGGCTCAAGCTTCGCGGGAAAGCGGTCGAGCCCATGCAGTGGGCGAGCCTCGGCATCATCGTGGTCTTCGGCGGCATGACGCTGCTGTTCCACGACGAGACCTTCATCAAGTGGAAGCCGACGGTGCTCTACGCGCTGTTCGCCATCGGTCTGCTCGTTGCGCCGCGCTTCACCGGCAAGAATCCGCTGCGCTCGATCATGGGGGCGCAGGTGCAGCTGCCCGACCCGATCTGGCAGCGGCTGACGCTGGCCTGGGTCGGCTTCTTCGCATGCATGGGCGTGCTGAACCTGGTGATCGCCTACAGCTTTCCGCTCGATGTCTGGGTCAACTTCAAGGTGTTCGGCACGCTCGCGCTGACCGTCGTCTTCGTCGTCGTCCAGGCGCTTTGGATCGGGCGCTACGCCGAGGACACGCAGGCATGACGCGCCCTACCCTCGACGACCTGCGTTCGCGCTTCGCCGCGGCCTTCCCCGAGGCGACGAGCCTGGAACTCCAGGACGACAGCCACCTGCACGCGGGACACGCCGGCGCCTCGGGCGGTGCCGGCCACTACACGGTGCGGATCGTCTCGCCGCGCTTCGAAGGGGCCTCGACCGTCGCCCGACATCGCCTCGTGTATGATGCCGTCCGGGATTGGATGCCGCATCGCGTCCACGCGCTGGTGATCGTTGCGCGGTCGCCGGCAGACGCCACGCCCCGCTCCTGAATCGGCCCGTCGCGGGTCGCGGTGCAGTCCCCCGCCCCTTACGTCGCGTCGGCATCCCGACAGCCGCGCATGTCTTCCTCCCCGCAAGCACCCCTATGGCCATGAACGCATCAGTCCGTCGCGCCCTGCCCGCCGTGTTCGTCGCGCTGTCGCTCGCCGCCGGCGCAGCCCACGCGCAGAACGCCGCGATCGTCAACGGCAAGGCGATCCCCAAGGCAAAGCTCGACGAGTTCGTCGCGGCGCTGACCCAGCAGGGGCGCCCCGACACGCCGGAGCTGCGCAACGCGGTCCGCGACGAGCTGATCGCCCGCGAGATCTTCTCGCAGGAGGCCGAGAAGAAGGGGCTTCCGCGCAACCCCGAGATCCAGCGCCAGCTCGAGCAGACCCGTCAGGACATCCTGATCCGCGCCGTGATCCGCGATCACCTGAAGAACAACCCGGTGACCGATGCCGAGGTCAAGGCCGAGTACGACAAGCTCACCAAGGGCGCCGGCGGCGCGGGCGACCGGGAGTACCGCGCGCGGCACATCCTCGTCGAGAGCGAGGCCGAGGCCAAGGCGATCATCGAGCAGCTCAAGAAGGGCGGGAAGTTCGAGGAACTCGCGAAGAAGTCGAAGGACCCGGGCTCCGCCGAGAAAGGCGGCGATCTCGACTGGAACGGTCCGGATACCTTCGTCAAGCCCTTCTCCGAGGCGATGGTCAAGCTCGAGAAGGGGCAGGTCACCGACACGCCGATCAAGACCGACTTCGGCTGGCACGTGATCCGGCTCGACGACGTGCGCGAACAGGCGCCGCCGCCGATGGAGCAGGTCGGCCCGCAGATCAAGCAGGAACTCGAGCGCCGTCGCGTCCAGACGCTGCAGACGGATCTGAAGGCCAAGGCGCGGATCCAGTAGCCGCTGCCTTCGCCGCACCGATCGTCCGACGCCCCGCCCCGTGCGGGGCGTCGTTCGTCAGGGCCGGCGATCAGGGGGGACGGTCCCCTCGCCCGCCGCGGCCTGCGCACGGCGCGCCCGGGCGAGTGCCCGACGCTCTGCGAAGAAGGCCTGCAGCGTCGCCGCGCAGTCGGCTGCCATCACGCCGCCCACCGAGCGTGCATGGTGGTTCAGGCGGGGCTCTGCGAAGAGATCGACGACGCTGCCGCAGGCGCCCGTCTTCGGATCGGCGGCCCCCCAGACGACCCGTGCGATCCGTGCGTGCTGGATCGCGCCGGCGCACATCGCGCAGGGCTCGAGCGTCACGAAGAGTTCGCAGCCCGGCAGCCGGTAGTTGCCCAGTCGCGCTGCAGCGTCGCGCAGGGCGCCGATCTCGGCATGGGCCGTTGGGTCGTGCCCGCCGATCGGACGGTTCCAGCCCCGGCCGATGATCACGCCATCGCGCACGACGACCGCCCCCACCGGGACCTCGCCGGCGGCGGCGGCCTGGGCGGCTTCGTCGAGGGCCGCCCGCATGAAGCGCAGGTCCTCGGGGCTGGGCGGGGTCGCCTCCATGTCGGCGGTGTCCGGCGGGCCGCTCATTGCGGCAGCGACGCATAGCGCCGGGCGAGCGTCTCGAAGGCGGCGAGCTGAGGATCGACGCCGGTCTCGCCCTGCAGGAGCGCCGCGACGGTCGGTGCGATCGCCGCCGCCGCCCGGGCGTCGAGGAACAGCAGGCGCGAGCGGCGCGCGAGCATGTCCTCGACGCTGCGGGCCCACTCGTGCCGTGCCGCGAAGCGCACCATCGCCTCGGTCAGCCCCGGAACCAGCACACGGTCGGCGCCCGGCAGCGCACGGACAGCATCGGCCTCGGTGCCGTACAAGTGCAGTCCCGGCGGCTCGGTGAGCGTATGGGGGCCCGGCGCCGAGGGGGCACCCGCGAGCCGCAGCGTCGCGGTCGCACCGGCCGCCCGATGTTCGATGAGGCCTGCCGCGGCGGCCTGCTCGAGCACGTCCTCGGCCATCGACCGGTAGGTGGTCCACTTGCCGCCGGTGACGGTCACCAGCCCGGACGGGCTGATCGCGATCCTGTGTTCGCGGCTGATCCCCTTGGTGCTGCCGCGATCGCTGCCGATATCGCTGTCGCTCGGGCGCACCAGCGGTCGAAGTCCGACCCAGGTGCTGGTCACGTCCTCGCGGCGCGGCGATCGGGCCAGATACCGGCCGGCTTCGCGCAGGATGAAGGCCACTTCCTCTGCGAACGGGTTCGGCTCCAGGGCGAGGTCATCGCGCGGGGTGTCGGTGGTGCCCAGGAGGGTGTGTCCCAGCCAGGGCACGGCGAACAGCACCCGACCGTCCTCCGTCGAGGGCACGAGCAGTGCGCGGTCGCCGGGCAGGAAGGCGCGGTCCACCACGAGGTGCACGCCCTGACTGGGCGCGACGATCGGCGTCGCGGGCTGCCCGAGGGCCTCGCCGTCGCGTTCCCGCAGCGCGTCGACCCACACGCCGGTCGCGTTGACGACCGCGCGCGCCTTCACCCTGAACTCGCGGCCGGTCTCGCGGTCCCGGGCAACGACCCCGCCGATGCGGCCATCCTCGTGGATCAGTCCGGACACCTCGACGTGATTGAGCACGAGTGCGCCGCGCGCTGCCGCCGTCCGTGCCAGCGCGAGCGCCAGGCGCGCATCGTCGAACTGCCCGTCCCAGTAGAGCACCCCGCCGCGCAGACCGTCGGGGCGTGCGCCGGGCAGCTCGCGGAGCGTGCGGGCGCGGTCGAGGCGCTCGGTGCGGCCGAGCGCCTCGCGTCCGGCCAGCCGGTCGTAGACGCCCAGACCCAGTCCGTAGAACCACGGCTCCCAGCGGCGGTACGCCGGCATCACGAACGCCAGCGGCGAGGCGAGGTGGGGCGCGTTGTGCAGCAGCGCGGCGCGTTCGTGCAGGGCCTCGCGGACCAGGCCGATCCGGCCCTGTGCGAGGTAGCGGACGCCACCGTGGACGAGCTTGGTCGCACGGGACGAGGTGCCCTTGGCGAAGTCCTCGGCCTCGAGCAGCACGGTATCGAAGCCGCGTACGGCAGCGTCGAGGGCGACGCCGAGCCCGGTGGCGCCGCCGCCGACGACCAGCAGATCCGCCGTCGCGCCGGCGGCGAGCCGCCCGATCAGCGCGGCGCGATCGGTGACGGGAACGGAGGCGGTCGGGTCGGCCATGAAGACGCAAGTGTCGCATTCCGGCGGGCGGGCCCGGCGCGCCACCCGCCGCGCGGACTCAGGGGCGTACTGCCGGCGTCTCGATCGGCAGCCCGGCCCCCCGGACCTGGAGGAAGGCCTCGAGTTCGACCCATTCGGGCGCATCGGCCGACCAGGGCTCGGCACGCACGCCGGTCATGCAGTTGCGCAGGCGGCGCTGCAGCGAACCGAGTGCCTGCCATTCCAGGCGGTACAGCGGGTAGCC
>CAIUGQ010000280.1 GCA_903898725.1 uncultured Burkholderiales bacterium
CGGGCGGCTGTGCTTCTCGGGCAGCTTCGCGCGCGACGGGGACGGCGGCATCGTGCATGTGCTCGAGGCGGACGCGCTGATCGCGCTCGCCGGGGTGCCCTCGGCCGAGGTCGACGGACGGGCCGACGCCGACGCGCACCAGCGCTCGCAGCCCGATGCCGACACTGGCGCGAGTGCCGAATCGATGTCGCTGATGCTCGTGCGCGGAGGCGGTCTGTTCCTCGCCATCGACGTGGCCGACGTCCACGCGACGCTGCCCGCTGCGGTGCCGAGGCCGTCGGCGCTGCAGGGGCCGGGATGCCGCGGACAGGTCCGGCATGCCGACGTGTGGCTGCCCGCGGTCGATCCCATGGCGCTGCTCGGCCTGGGCGCGCTGTCCGAGGGCGGTGCCCATCCCTCGCTGGTGCTGGGCTGGCCCGGCGGCCGCGTGGCGCTCCTGGTCGACGCGGTGCTCGACATCGTCCGCGTGCCGATCGCCGCACTGCGCCCGCTGCCGCCGCTGCTGGTGCGCGAACCCGGGCGCTTTCGCGGCACGCTGCGCGTCGACGGGCTCGGCGAGCATCTCGTGCTGCGCACCGGCGCACTGCACGCGCATCCCACGCTGGCCGCGCTCTCCACCCTGAACACAGCCGTGACCGACGGCGGCGACGATGCGGGCACGGCTGGCGCCGGCCGTGGCGCGCGCGCCCCGGCGGACGAGCTGGCGGTGCTGACCTACGACATCGGCACCGAGACGGCCTCGGCGCTCGCGCAGATCGTGGCGGTCACCGCCCTGCCGGAGGACATCGCGCCGCTGGGTGCCGGCATGCCGGGCGTGCTCGGCCTGCACACCGGCCGTGACGTGCCGACCACGCTGGTCTGCCTGGCCACGGTCGCCGGTGGCACCCCGTCATCCGATCCGGCGCAGGCCCGCGTGCTGCACGTCGAGGTCGACGGTGCACGCTTCGGGTTCGTCGTCTCGCGGCTGCTGCGCATCGACCGTGCAGGCTGGCAGGCGACCCTGCCCGCGATCGGCTCGAGCGGCGCATCGCGACGCGCCTCGGCGATCGTGGAGATCGGCACCGGCCACGAGCGGCGCACGCTGCAGCGACTCGACCTGCATGCGATCGCGCGGACGCTGTGCGCCGCGGCCGCCGTTCAGTCGTAGTACTGGAACTCCAGCAGCATGCAGCCGCCGCGGCTGATGAAGGGCCCGTGCCACACCTGCGGCGGCCGGCACGCGAAGGTGTAGGCATCGAAGCGTTCGCCACCCTCGCCGCGGGCGTCGCAGCCGACGACCAGGTCGCCCTCCACGATGAACACCTCCTCGTGGAAGTCGTGGATCACCGCCTCAGACACGCGTGCGCCCGGCTGCCAGCGCGCCAGTCGGGTCCGCGAGCCGGTCTTCGTCACGGGGTCGACGTTGTCGGCGAGGATCAGCTCGGTGATCAGCCCCTCGGAGCCCGGCACGGGCGTCCAGCCGGCGGTGCCGGCGGTGGCGGCGTCGATCGCGACGCGGAAGAATTCGCGGTGGGTCTTGGCGCGGGTGGAGGTCATGGGCCGAGTGTGGCCCAGCCTCGCGCCGCCGGCAATCGCGAGCGCGCCGGTCCGACGCCGCTCAGCGCTCGACGAGCGTGTAGCCCAGGCGCGGCAGGTGCACGACCGTGTCGCCGAGCCGCGCATCGTGGCGGGCGATCGCGACGTCGTCGGTGTCGTAGCCGACGAGCAGGCCCTCGACCGGATCGGTGACGTAGCCGTCCGGGCGCACCGCGACGCGGGTGCCGAGTGCGGGCATCGCGTCGTCGATCACGGTGGGCGCGGGCACGCCGGGCGTCGCGGCCGCAGCGATGGCGAGCGCCTCGACGGCCGTCGTCGTGACCGGCGTGCCGTGCCCGATCGCCGCCATCCGCGCCATCCAGGCGCGCAGCGCGGGGTAGGGATCGAGCGCCGACGCGCAGTCGATGCGGAACGCCGACAGGAACCACAGCGTGTGGTACAGGGCGAAGTCCGCGCGGCCGGGGCGCTCGCCCAGCAGCCACGGGCGGCCGTGCGCGACGAGGCCGGCGACCGCGGGCAGCGCCGCGCGCACGGTGCGCAGGTTGCGCCGTGCGACCGCCCGCAGCCGCTCGACCGAGGGCGGCGCCTTGCCGCGCAGCCGGGCACGGTCCACGTGCAGCGCGGCGTCGACCGTCTCGGCGTTGACGCCGCTCGCCCAGCGCGCGATGCCCCAGAACAGTTCGCCTTCCACCCAGGCCTCGATTGCCGTCTCGAGCGTCGCATGCGCGGGGTCGGACAGCGGCGGCGCGGGCACGAACCGGTCGAGCTCGCGGGCGATGCAGCGCGTGTCGCAGTACACGTCGGCACCGATCTGCAGCACCGGCACGTGCCGATAGCCGCCGGTGAGCGCCACCAGGTCGGGCTTGGGCATCACCGAGGGCACGGTCACCGACCCCCAGCGCAGCCCCTTGTGGCCGAGCATCGTGCGGACCTTCTCGGCGTAGGGCGAGAAGTCGTAGTGGTGGAGGATCGGCGTCATGAGGCCCTCGTGTCGCGCGGATCGTGCATCCGCCACGCCGCGATCACCGACAGCGCCGTGATCGCGGCGATCAGCCAGAAGGTGTCGCGAAAGCCGAGCAGCGCCGCGCCGGGCGCATCGCCGTGCAGGCGCAGCCGCCACTCGAGGAAGATGCCGACGACGCTCACCCCGACCGCGCCGCCGAGCTGGCGCAGCAGGTTGATCGCGCTGGCGCCCTGCGGCACCTCGTGCGGCGCGAGGCCGCGCATCGACGCCAGGCTGAGCGCCGGCATCGTCAGTCCGAGTCCGATGCGCCCGACGATCGTGAGGGCCGCAAGCCAGGCGAGCGCCGTGCCGGGCCCGACCCAGCCCATCGCGACGAACGACAGCGCGAGCAGCGCGAGGCCGGCCGACACCTGCCAGGCCGGCCGGACGCGATCGGCGAGCCGTCCGGCCAGCGGGATGGTCAGCGCGAGCACCAGGCCCGCCGGCAGCAGCACGGCTCCCGCCTCGCTCGGCGGGAACGACAGCGCGGTCTGCATGAAGACCGGCACCAGATAGGTCGAGCCGAACAGCCCCATGCCGTAGGTGAACGCGACCACGCCGCCCATCGTGAACGCGCGTCGCTCGAACAGCGCGAGCGACAGCAGCGGCGAGGCGCTGCGGCGCTGTCTCAGCACGAAGAGACCGAGCGCGACCGCGGCCGTGGCGAGCAGCATCCAGGCCGCCTGCGGCGCCGGGTCGTGCAGCGCCACCAGGCCGTTGAGCAGCGCCAGCACCGCCACCGCCGCGAGCCCCACGCCGAGCGCATCGAGCGGCTTGCCCGAGGTGCCCGCGGGCAGGCCACCCGGTGCGGTGGTCGGCAGGTAGCGGCGGGCGAGCCACAGCGCCGCGACACAGAAGGGCACGACGACGAAGAAGATGGAACGCCAGCCGAAATGCTCGACCAGCAGACCACCGACGCTCGGGCCCAGCGCCGGCGCGAGCACCACGCCGAATCCGAACACGCCCATCGCCCGGCCCTGCTCGCCCGGCGGGAACGCGCGCAGGATGATGATCGACGGGATCGGCTGCAGCACGCCGGCGGCCAGCCCCTCGACCACCCGCATCGCCAGCACCAGCTCGTAGCGCGTCGACAGGCCGCCGACGATGCCGCCCACCATCAGCAGCAGCACGGCCCCGACATAGGCGGCGCGGTAGCCCACGCGCTCGAGCAGCCAGGGCGTGGGCAGCATCGCGACCGTCATCGCGGCCATGAACGCCGCCGACACCCACTGCGCGCGCTCCTGACCGATCGCGAAGTGCTGCATCAGGTCGGGGACGGCGACGTTGACGATCGTCGAGGACAGCACCGACGCGATGGTGCCGATCATCACCGTGAGCAGGACGCGGTTCCGGTAGCCGGGGCCGTGGCGGGCCGCGAGGGCGGCGGCGCTGATCGGCTCGGGCGGGACGGAGGCGGGCATGCGGGCGGCAGGCGGGCGGGCCGCCCCGGGCGGAGGGACACCCATTCTAGGCGTCGGGCCGCGTCAGTCGCCGAAGGCGTGCTGCGAAGAGGAGGCTGCGAGGGGTGCTGCGGGAGGGGTGCTGCGAGGGAGTGCTGCGAGAGTTGTACCGAGAGAGCGCCGCTGCCGGGATGCGCCGCCGAGGCGTCGCGCGGCGCGAGGGCCGCGCCGGCTACGCGCGCGTGGGCGCGTGCCGGCGGATCGCGGCCCGGAGCACGCCC
>CAIUGQ010000281.1 GCA_903898725.1 uncultured Burkholderiales bacterium
ACCAGGATCGCCGGGAACCCGAGCTGGATGTCGACGATGCGCATCAGGATCTGCTCGAAGCGCCCGCCCCGGTAGGCGGCGACGATGCCGAGCGCGCCGCCCAGCGACAGCGCGATCACGCCGCTCACCACCCCCACGGTCAGCGACACGCGCAGGCCGTACAGGATCGCCGACACCATGTCCCGACCCTGGCCGTCGGTGCCGAGCACGTAGTGCAGGTCGCCGGCCATCGCGTCGGAGCCGGGCGGCAGCCGGGCGTCCATCAGGTCGAGCTTGCCGAGGTCGTAGGGGTTCTGCGGCGAGATCAGCGGCGCCAGCAGCGCGAGCAGCAGGATCGACACCAGCAGCACGAGTCCGGCGAGCGCCAGGCGCGAGGCGGCGAACTGGCTCGCGAAGCGGCGCCACGGCGACTCGACCGGCAGCTCGGGGGTGTCGTCGGCGGCCACCGGCGTCTGCGGACGGTCCACGGGGGCGTGCATCTCAGACCTTCGCCGCCTCGAGCCGCACGCGCGGATCGAGCAGCGAATAGAGCACGTCCACCACCAGGTTGATGACGATGAACATCGCCACCGTGATCATCAGGTAGGCCACCACCACCGGCCGATCGAGCTGGAAGATCGAGTCGATCACCAGCTTGCCCATGCCCGGCCAGGCGAAGATCGACTCGGTGACGATCGCGAACGCGATCACCGACCCGAGCTCGAGCCCGATCACCGTGACCAGCGGGATCATGATGTTCTTGAGCAGGTGCACGCCCAGCACGCGGCCGCGCGTCAGGCCCTTGGCGCGGGCGAACCGGATGTAGTCGAGCAGCACATTCTCGCGCACCTGCGCCCGGGTCAGCCGGATGATCAGCGACAGCTTGAAGAGCGCGAGGTTGAACGCCGGCAGCAGCGCGTGCCGCAGCCCCTCCCAGTGCAGGATCGACAGCTCCAGGCCCAGGACGTCGACGCTCGGCCCCCGCCCGGTGGACGGCAGCCAGCCGAGCTGGACCGCGAACAGCATGATCAGCAGCAGGCCGACCCAGAAGGTCGGCAGCGAGAAGCCGACGATCGAGCCGGCCATGATCGCCTTCGAGAGCGCCGTGTCCGGCTTCAGGCCCGCATAGAGCCCGAGCGGGATGCCGAGCGCGATCGAGATGAACATCGCGAGCACCGCGAGCTCGAGCGTGGCCGGCATGCGCTCGACGATCACGTCGATCGCCGGGCGTCCGTACACGAAGCTGGTGCCGAGGTCGCCCGACAGCGCGTTCTTCACGAACAGGCCGTACTGCACCAGCATCGGCTTGTCCAGGCCGAGCGCCGTGCGCGCGCGGTCCCGCTCGATCTGGTCGGCCTGCGGGTTGACCAGCATCTCCACGGGGTCGCCCACCAGGAAGATGCCGGCGAACACCAGCGCCGAGGTGACCGCCAGCACCAGCACCGTCTGCGCCAGCCGGCGCAGGATGTAGACGAGCATCGCGCTATCCGGCCTGCGTCACTTCGACTGCTTCATTTCCCAGGCGAAGGTGTACTGGTCGGCGCGGGCGGCGTAGTCGACGCCGCGGCGCATGCCCCAGACCGAGACCTCGTAGTGGACCGGCACGATGCCCATCAGCGAGACCGCCTTCTCGCTCGCGGCGGCCAGCAGCATGCGCCGCTTGGTGTCGTCGACCTGGGTCACCGCGGTGGTGATCATCGCGTCGAGGCCCGCGTCGGAGAAGCGCCCGCGGTTGGCCGCGCCCAGGCCCTGCGCCGGGTCGAAGGTGCCGAGCAGCGCACGCAGCGGCGACGAGGTGTCGCCGCTCTCCGAGGCCCAGCCCGCCAGCATGAACGAGAACTCGAGCTTCGAGCCGCGGCTGAAGAACACGTTCGAGGGCATGGTCTCGAGCTTCGTCTCGATGCCGATCCGGGTCAGGAACTGCGCGACCGCCTGGGCGATCTTCTCGTCGTTGACGTAGCGGTTGTTCGGCGCGTGCAGCGTGATCTGGAAGCCGTTGGGATAGCCGGCCTCCGCGAGCAGCTTCTTGGCGCCTTCCGGGTCGAACTTCTCGGGCGGCAGGTTGCGGCTCGTGCCGAAGAACGCGTCGTCGAGCAGCTGGCCCGCCGCCACCGCCTGCTTCTCCATCACGCGGTCGACGATCGCCTCGCGGTTCAGCGCCTTGGAGATCGCCCGCCGGACGCGGACGTCGCGCAGCGGGTTGGCCTCCATCGGCTTGCCGTCCTTGGTGCGGATGAACGGCGAGTTCTTCTCGCGCCCGGTGTCCATGTGCAGGTAGATCAGCCGGTTCGACACTGCGCCCTTGACCGCGAGCTTCGCGTCGGACTTGATGCGCTCCATGTCGGCGGTCGGCACGTTCTCGATGACCTGGACGTCCCCCGAGAGCAGCGCGGCGACCCGGCCGGCATTGTTCGAGATCATCCGGAACTGCACCCGCGGCCAGGGGGTCCGACCGCCCCACCAGCCGTCGTTGCGGGCCAGGACCACCCGGTCACCCGGCTTGTACTCGACGAACTTGTACGGGCCGGTGCCGATCATCGCCTTGCCCGAGTTGAAGTCCTCGGTCTTCGCGTCGACCAGCGACTTGGGGATGATCTGCACCGAGCTCATGTCCCGGGGCAGCAGCGGATGCGGCGCCGCGGTCTTCATGATCAGGGTGTGCGAGTCGGTCGCGGTGATGGACACCACGGGCCGCACGAAGAGCGTGAACGCGGCGGGGCTGTTCGGCACGTTCGGCACGCGCTTGTAGGTCGCGATCACGTCTTCGGCGGTGAACGGCGAGCCGTCGTGGAACTTCACGCCGCGACGCAGCTTGACCTCCCAGGTCAGGGGGTCGAGGGCGCGCCAGGATTCCGCCAGCCCCGGCTTCGGATTCTGCGCGGCATCGGTCGCCACCAGGTTCTCGAAGACATGCTTCGTGAGGCTGTTGTTCGGGGTCAGGTTGTGGAAATGCGGGTCGAGCGAGGAGATCGGGGCGGCAAGCGCGATCACGAGCTCATCGGTCTGGGCTGCGGCGCCGGCCGCGGCGGTCGCGAGCACGGCAGCGGCAAGCCAGCGGGAAGCGAGGCGTCTGAGCATCGGTCGGGTTCTCCGGGTCGTTTCGTTCGGTCGGCTGGGAGCATAGGGAACTTCGACCCGGCAGGGCAAGCGAAGATCGGGACAGGGCCCGACGCCCCGTTCCCGCGGGAACGTCGCGCCGATGCCCCGCTCAGACCACGCCGTCGGCCTTCAGCGCCTCGATCTCCGCCTCGCCGTAACCGAGTTCCGCCAGCACGTCATCGCTGTCCGAGCCCTTGGGTCCGAGCGCCCGCTCCAGCCGCCCGGGCGTGCGCGAGAGCACCGTGGTGGGCGCCACCACACGGATGTCGCCGCGCGTGGGGTGCGGCACCGTCGCCGCCATCGCGCCGTGCACCACCTGCGGATCGGCGAACACCTCGTCGACCGCGTAGATCGGGCCGCAGGGCACGCCCGCCGCGTTCAGCCGCTCGAGCCATTCCGCGGTGGGCCGCTCGCGGAACACGCCGGCCAGGTGCGCGTTGAGCGCCTGCCGATGCTTGGAGCGGTCGGCATCGAGCGCGAAGCGCGCGTCCTCGGCGAGCCCCGGCTGGCCGATCGCCTCGCACAGCCGCCGCCAGATCGCGTCGCCGCCGGCACCCACGTTCATGTGCCCGTCCGAGGTCGGATAGGCCGAGGTCGGCATGCTGGTCGGATGGTCGTTGCCCACCTGCCCCGGCACCACGCCGTCGACCAGCCAGCGCGCCGCCTGGAAGTCCATCAGGCCGATGCCCGACTGCAGCAGCGAGGCCTGCACCCACTGGCCGCGGCCGCTGCGGGTGCGCTCGTGCAGCGCGGTCATCACGCCCAGCGCCGCATACAGGCCGGTGGCCACGTCGACGATCGCCGCCCCCGTGCGCATCGGCCCCTCGCCCGGCTGCCCGGTCACCGACATCAGCCCCGACATGCCCTGCAGGATCTGGTCGAAGCCCGGCCGCTCGCGGTACGGCCCGTCCTGCCCGAAGCCCGAGATGCTGGCCAGGATGATCCGCGGGTTGATCGCGGCCAGCGTCTCGTAGTCGATGCCCAGCCGCGTCTTGACGTCGGGACGGTAGTTCTCGACCACCACGTCGGCACTGCGCACCAGCCGGTGCAGCACCTCCCTGCCCTGCGCCGACTTGAGCTCCAGCGTCAGCAGCCGCTTGTTGCGGTGCAGGTTCTGCATGTCCGCACCATCGCGCGGGCCGGTCATCAGCTCGGCGCGGCCCGAGCCCGGCGGCGGCTCGATGCGGATCACGTCGGCGCCGAAGTCCGCGAACTGCTTGACGCAGGTGGGCCCCGAGCGCACCTGCGCGAGGTCGATGACGCGGAGCCCTTCGAAGGCGCCGCCCGGGGCGGGTCGGTACATGGCGGGGCCTAGTTCTCGAGCGTGATGTTGGCGCGGCGGATCACGTCGCCCCACTTGGCGAGGTCGGACCGCATCATGTCGGTGAGCTGCGCGACGGGCACCTTGCCCACCTCCTCGCAGCCCGCCTTGTTCAGCGCCGCCACGATCTCCGGCTCCTCGAGCACCGACTTGAGCGCCGCACGCAGCTTCTCCAGCGGCTCGGCCGGGATGCCCGCCGGTCCGACGAAGCAGTTCCAGGGCTTCTCGTCGTAGCCCTCGACGCCCTGCTCCGCGATGGTGGGCACGTCCGGCAGCGCCACCGAACGCTTGATGGTCGAGACGCCCAGCGCCCGCAGCCGTCCGGCCTGCACGTGCTGCACCGCCGGCCCCACCGTGGAGACCGCCAGGTCCACCTGC
>CAIUGQ010000282.1 GCA_903898725.1 uncultured Burkholderiales bacterium
CGGCACGCCCGACTCCACCCAGCGCAGCAGTCGCCCGAGGTTGCCCTTCACGCCCGGGCCGTAGACCAGCGGCGGCCTGAGCACGCAGACCTCCAGCCGCCCGGTCGCCGCGAGCTCGAAGAGCCGCGCCTCGGCCTCGAGCTTGGAACGGCCGTATGGATCGAGCGGCGCGGGCACGCTGTGGTCGTCGAACGGACGGCCGGGCTCGGTCGCCTCGCCCAGCACCTTGACCGAGCTCGCGAACACCAGGCGTCGCACGCCCGCGCGCGCCGCAGCCTCCGCCAGCACCGTGGTCGCGTCGACGTTCACGCGGCGGAACTCGCCGAGGGGATCGCCGTGCGACTCCTGCATCACGTGCACGCGCGCCGCCAGGTGCACGACCACGTCGACGCCGTCGAGCGCCGCCGACCAGTCGGGCACGCCCTCGGGGGCGGCAGGCGCATGGATGCGCACGGCCGGCGGGAGGTCGGTGCACGGCCGCCGCACCGCCGCGCGGACCGCATGACCGCGAGCCAGCGCCTCGTCGACCAGGGCGCGCCCGACGAACCCGGTGGCGCCGGTCACGAGCACCGTGCCCGCGGCGGCGTCTGACTGCGTCCGCGCGTCGCGACTCACCACAGGCGCCAGCCGTGGCGGGAGAAGAAGGTGGCCGCGCTGCGCACGAAGAGCCGGCGGTGCAGCCAGCCCTTGCGCGCGGCCGAGCCGCCGTGATGGACGATCTGCACGTCGCGCGCCCAGAGCACGCGCGCGACCCGCCCGAGCCGCAGCGACAGGTCGAAGTCCTCGAAGTACAGGAAGTACGCGGGATCGAACCCGCCAATCGACTTCAGCACCGAGGCCCTGCACAGCATGAACGAGCCGCTGACGAGCCGGCCGGTGACATCGGTCGTCGGGCCGGCGTCGGGCACGACGTCGTAGCCGGCCGCCAGCCGCTTGCCGAAGGGCAGCCCGAGCGCGCGCAGCCCGAGCACGGCGACGCTCGGATAGGTCTTGCACAGGTGCTGCGCCTGGCCGTCGGCGCCCGCGGTCCAGGCCGCGATCATGCCGACCGATGCATCGGCCGCCAGCCGTGCGATGCCGTTGCGCAGCGCGTCGGGCTCGAGCTCGGCGTCCGGGTTGAGGATCAGGTGCCACTCGGCGTCGCCGCGCTCGATCGCGAGGTTGTTGCCGTGCCCGTAGCCGACGTTGCCATGGCCGGAGATCAGCTCCAGCCGGAACGGCAGGGCCTCGTCGGCGAGCTCGGCGATGCAGGCGGCGAGCGATGCGGAGTAGTCGTCCGGACCGTTGTCGACGATGTAGACGCGCGCCTCGGTCGGCGCCAGCTCGCACACGGCCCGGGCCAGCTTGTGCAGGCAGGTCCGCAGCAGCTCGAGCTCGGAGCGGTAGACGACGATGCCGACGCAGAGCGCGCCGGGCCGCAGCGGCGGGGCCTCGCGCTCGTCCGGGACGGAGTCGGCGCGAGCGGAGGCCGGCGCGACGGCCCTCGAGACCCGGCGCGCCGCGAGCGCCACGAGCAGGTCGAGCCGCCAGCGCAAGGCCTGCAGGCGGGACGGACTGCGCGACGGGCTGACGTTGCCGCCGTGGCGCCGGTAGCGCAGCAGCGGCTCGTCGACATAGGCGACGCGCCCGAGCGAGCCGCCGACCACGCCGAGCCACATGTCGTGCATCGGCGCCCGCGCCGGCACGGGCAGCGCCAGCGCGAGAACCTCGCGCCGCACGGCCATCGCGCAGCCGAGGAAGCGGCTGCGCACCAGCGTGCCGGCGAGGCTGCCGTCGAAGCCGCCGCGGGTCGCCATGAACGAGTCGGCGATCCGCCGGCCCTCGCCGTCGATGAGGCTTGCGTCCGACACCGCGACCATCGTGCGCGGATCGGCGTCGAAGGCCGCGAGCAGCGCGTCGCGGCGGCGCGGCTCCCAGACGTCGTCCTGATCGGCCAGCAGCACCACCTCGCCGCGGACGAGCGACAGGGCCCGCGCGAAGCTCTCGCGCACGCCGAGGTTCGACGCGTTGCGAACGAGGCGCACCCGCGCGTCGCCGAGCGCCTGCAGCCGCGCCCAGGTGCCGTCGGTCGAGGCGTCGTCGACCACCACCAGCTCGTCGTCCGGCGCGAGCGCACCCAGCAGGCTCTCGAGCTGCGCGTCGAGGTGGCGCAGCCCGTTGTACGTGGCCATCGCGACCGACACCCGCGGAACGCTCACCGGGGCAGGCCGTCCGCCTTGCGCGCGGCGACCAGCCGCGGCACGTCGCCCCGCAGCCGAATCGCCGCCATGACCCAGGCGAGCGCGCCGATCGCCAGGCTGCCGGCGGCGGCCCAGGTCGGCGGCGCGAACGCCGCGCAGCCGAACGCGCCCAGCGTGAGCAGCCCGACGGCCAGCGCGACGCTGTCGCCGGCACGGTCGGCGGGCGAGACCTCGTCGGGGCGGGCCATCAGCCACAGCGCGGCGAGGTCGACGAGGATCCGTGCCGTCCAGGCGAGCGCCGCACCCACCACGCCCCAGAGCGAGGCCAGCATCCACATCGCGGCCACGTAGAACGGCAGCTCGATCATCTGCAGCAGCGCGGTCGCACGCGCGTTGCCGCGCGCCTGGATCGACGCGAAGGGCACGTGGGCGAGCCCGTTGGCCAGCACGCCGGCGCACAGGATCAGCATCGCGGTCGAGCCCTCGCGCGCGAACTCCGGGCCGACCCAGCGCTCGAGGATCGGGTGCGCGAAGGTACCGAGCACCAGCGTCACCGGCTGCAGCGCGACGAACAGCACGCCGAGCGCGAGCCGCTCGAGCGGCCACGCGACCATCCGCTCCCCGGTGCTCGCGTGCAGCTCGGACAGGCGGGGGAACAGCACGCTCGCGAGCGAGACCGGCACGATCAGCAGGCGCGAGACGATCTCCTGCGGCGTCACGTACCAGGCCACCGCGCTCATCGAGCCGACCGCGCCGATCACGAACCGGTCGAGGTAGCCCATCAGCGGTCCGATGATGTTGGCGACGGTCATCCAGCCGCCGGTGCGCAGCAGCGGGCCGAGCCGCGCGCCCCTCGGCCGGGTGGCCGCCAGTGCGCCGGGCAGCATGCGGCCCACGCACCAGGCGTAGGCGAAGCAGCCGAGCCCGCGCAGGGCGCCGAGGGTCCAGGCCACCACCACCAGGTCGTTCCAGCCGGCCTGGACCACGAGCAGCGGCGCGAGCACGGTGGCCACGCCGGTGGCGAGCCGCACGATGTTGATCGGCACGAACGCGCCCCGGGCCTCCATGACGCCGCGCAGGCCGGAGGTGAGGAGCACGAACGGCATGGCCCAGGCCAGCGAGCGCAGCGCGCCGACGGCCTCGGCGGGCGAGCCCTCGAGCGCCAGCAGCGCCACGCCGTACGGGGCCGCGACCCACAGCACGACGCCCGCCACCATCCCCAGCGCGGCGAGCAGCGTCAGGCCGTCGCGCGCCACCGGCGCGATCTCCTCCTCGCGCCCGGACCCCATCGCGGCACTCAGCCGGTGCGTCAGCGCCCGACCGAGGCCCATGTCGAACAGGCCGAAGTAGTTGATGACGGCCCACAGCAGCGTCAGCAGGCCGAATCGCGGCGCCCCGAGCGCATGGATCAGCTGCGGGATGCAGGCCACCGCCACGAAGAGCGGCAGCCCGAACCCGGCGAGGTTCCAGAGCGCGTTGCGAGCGATCATCGCCGAAGCATACCGTCCGCCGCGAACCGGGCGCCGGGCGTGCCGCCATCCGAAACACTGGTGTCATATCATCCGCCTTCCCGGGCGCTCCGCCCGCCCCGTGCGGACGCACCTCCATGCCCTCGTCGGACATCGCCGGCCCGGCACTGGCCGCGGCCTCGATCGCCGCCCTCGTCGCCGCGACGGTGCTCGCGGCGCTGCTCGCCAGCGGCCTCGCGCACCGGATGCTCGACCGGCCCAACGAGCGCTCGATGCACGTGACCCCGACGCCGCGGATCGGCGGGCTCGGCGTGCTCGCCGGCCTCGTCGTCGCGATCGCCGCCACCCGCGGCGCCCTGCCCTGGGCCGCGTGGGCGGCGCTCGCGACCATCGCGGCGGTCTCGGCCATCGACGACCTGCGCGGCCTCGGCGCCGGCACGCGGCTCGCCCTGCACCTGACGGCGGCGACGACGGTGGCGGTCGCGACACTCGGCGGGCATGGCGCGCTCGCCGTGGCCGTGGCCGCGCTCGCGATCGCCTGGCTCGTGAACCTCTACAACTTCATGGACGGCTCGGACGCGCTCGCCGGCACCATGGGCGTCGTCGGCTTCGGGGCCTGCGCGGTCGCGGCCGCGACCCGGGGCGACGCGCAGCTCGCGGTCGCCGCGGCCGCCGTCGCCGGGGCCTGCGCCGGCTTCCTCGTCTTCAACCTGCCGCCCGCGCGCATCTTCATGGGCGACGCCGGATCGACCTCGCTCGGACTGCTGACGGGGGCGATCGGGGCGATCGGCGTCGAGCGCGGCCTGTGGTCGCCGTGGCTGCCGCTGACGCTGTTCATGCCCTTCGCGTTCGACGCGACCGCCACGCTGCTCGACCGGGCGCGGCGCGGCTGCAGGGTCTGGGAGGCGCATCGCGAGCATGCATACCAGCGCCTGAACCTGTCGGGCTTCGGTCATCGGCGCACCGCGCTCGTCTATGGCGGCCTGATGCTCGCGAACGCGGCGCTGGCCCTGGCCGGACAGCACGCTCGCCTCGAGGGCACCGCATTCGGCGGGTCGCTGCTCGTCCACGCCGTGCTGTGGGGGTGGGTGCAGCAGGCCTGGCGACGCCGGGGCGGCCCCGCCGGCGCAGGACGCTGACAGGCCGACGGCCGTCCCGTCACCGCGCCGCGGGCGCGACCCCCCGGAGCGGCGTGCCATACTTCGTGACCATGCAGGACCGCCACGACGAGCCCTCCCCCGCCGCATCGGCGCCCGGTGCCGACGACCCGGGGCCGCGCTCGCGCCTGCACCCCCTGGACTGGCGGTCGGTGGGCGTGCTCGCCTACGACATCCTGCTCACCGTCATCGCCTGGTTCCTGGCGTATGGCCTGCGCTTCGGCTTCGACGGCATCGACGTGCTCTACGAGCGGATGATGCCGCTCGCCGCCTGGGCGCTGCCCGCCCAGGCCGCGGTGTTCTGGGTCACCGGGGTCTATCGCGGCCTGTGGCGCTACGCCAGCCTCCAGGACCTGCGGCGGATCGTGACCGCGGCGGTGCTGGCCACCGCGCTGGTGCCGGTCGTGCACCTGATGCTGCGCCTCGACGCGGTGCTGCCGCGCTCCTCGCTGCTGCTGATGCCGCTGGTGATGGTCGCGCTGATGGCCGGCAGCCGCTTCGGCTACCGGATGCTGCGCGAGCACCGCCTGGCGCGCGTCACCCAGCGCCACGGCGACCCGGTCATCGTGATCGGCGCCGGCGATGCCGGTGTCACGCTGCTGCGCGAGCTCTCGCGCAGCGCCCGCTGGCGCGCGGTGGCCCTGCTCGACGACGACCCCGCCAAGCGCGGCCGCGTCGTGCACGGCGTGCGCGTGGCCGGCGGCATCCACGACTACGCGAGCGTGGCGCAGCGGCTCGGCGTCGGCACCGCGATCATCGCGATGCCCACCGTGCCGAGCAGCCTGCGGCGCCAGATCGTGCAGCGCTGCATCGCCTCGGGCGCGCAGGTGCTGACGGTGCCCTCGTTCGAGGAGATGATGACCGGCCAGGTCAGCGTCGACTGGCTGCGGCGCATCGAGCTCGAGGACCTGCTCGGGCGCGAACCGGTCAAGCTCGACGCCGACCAGCTGCGCCAGCGGCTCACCGGCAAGACGGTGCTGGTCACCGGCGCCGGCGGCTCGATCGGCTCCGAGCTGTGCCGCCAGATCGCCCGCTTCCACCCGGCGCTGCTCGTGCTGTTCGACGTCAGCGAATACGCCCTCTACACGCTCGCCGAGGAGTTCGCCAACCTCTCGCCCGACACCGTCGTGCTGCAGCGGGTCGGCGACGTGAAGTCGGCGGCCCGGCTCGCCGCCGTGCTCGACGAGAACTCGCCCGACGTGATCTTCCATGCGGCCGCCTACAAGCACGTGCCGATGATGGAAGAGGGCAACGCCTGGGAGGCGATCCGCAACAACACGCTCGGCACGCTGCGCGTCGCCGAGGCGGCCATCGCGCACGACGTCGCCGAGGTGGTGCTGATCTCCACCGACAAGGCGGTCAACCCGACCAACGTGATGGGCGCCTCCAAGCGGCTGGCCGAGATGGTCTGCCAGTCGCTGCACGCGCGCGGCCCGACCCGCTTCGAGGTGGTCCGCTTCGGCAACGTGCTCGGCAGCAACGGCAGCGTGATCCCGAAGTTCGCCGAGCAGATCGCCCGCGGCGGCCCGGTCACCGTCACCCACCCGGACATCATCCGCTACTTCATGTCGATCCCCGAGGCCGCGCAGCTCGTGCTGCAGGCGGCCGGCATGGGCCGCGGCGGCGAGATCTTCGTGCTCGACATGGGCGAGCCGGTGAAGATCGTCGACCTCGCCCGCGACATGATCCGGCTGGCCGGATTCACCGACGAGCAGATCCACATCGAATTCACCGGTCTGCGGCCCGGCGAGAAGCTTTACGAGGAGCTGCTCGCCGACGGCGAGAACTCGCGGCCGACGCACCACCACAAGGTCAAGGTCGCGCGGGCGGCCGAGGTGTCGGCCGAATGGCTCGACACGTTCCGCGCCTGGCTCGAGCAGCCGCGCGAGCTCGCCGACGACGAGGTCCGCCGCGACCTCAAGCGCTGGCTGCCCGAGTATGTCGGTCCCGCCCGTGCGGAGCTGCGCCGCGTAGGCTGAGGCAGACGATGTCCCCGATCGCCATCGGCGACCTGCAAGGGTGCGACGCGCCGCTCGCCGGCCTGCTCGCTGCCTGCGAC
>CAIUGQ010000283.1 GCA_903898725.1 uncultured Burkholderiales bacterium
GTGCCCATCATGCCCTGCATGGCGTGGCCGTAGAACCGGATGATCTGCGAGAGCATCTGGGAGGAGAACAGCGGCGCGCCGCTGGCCTCCTCTTCCAGGATGATCTGCAGCAGGATGCTGCGCGTCAGGTCGTCCTCGGACTTGGCATCGATGACCCGGAAGTCCTCGCTGTCGAGCACCAGCTGCTTGACGTCGGCGAGCGTGATGTACGCGCTCGTCTGGGTGTCATAGAGGCGTCGATTCGGGTACTTCTTGATCAATCTCGAGGCATTTGCCATCGATGTCTCCGGGGTCTTTGCCGCGCCGCATCATCCCATATGAAGGCCACCGTTGCACGAAAAGTCCGCCCCGGTGGTGTATCCGGCGTCGTCGGTGGACAGCCAGCCGCAGATCGATCCGATCTCCTCGGCGCGCCCGAGGCGCTTGACCGGGATGGTCTGGATGATCTTCTCGCGGACGTCCTCGCGGACCGCCATGACCATGTCGGTCGCGATGTAGCCCGGCGAGACGGTGTTCACCGTCACGCCCTTCGAGGCGACTTCCTGCGCCAGCGCCATCGTGAAGCCGTGCATGCCGGCCTTGGCCGCCGAGTAGTTCGTCTGACCGAACTGGCCCTTCTCGCCGTTGACCGACGAGATGTTGATGACCCGGCCCCAGCCCTTGTCGAGCATGCCGTCGATGACCTGCTTGGTCACGCAGAACAGGCTGTTCAGGTTGGTCGAGATGACGGCGTTCCAGTCGTCGAGCGACATCTTGCGGAAGGCGCCGTCACGGGTGATGCCGGCATTGTTCACGAGCACGTCGGGGTTGCCGTACTCGGCCTTGACCTTGTCGAACGCGGCCTTGGTCGACTCCCAGTCGGAGACGTTGCCCACCGAGGCGATGAAGGAGTACCCCTCGGCCTTCTGCTCGGCCAGCCACTTGTCGAAGTTCCGGGTCGGGCCGCAGCCGGCGATCACGGTGTAACCCATGTCGTGGAACTTACGGCAGATCGCGGTACCGATGCCGCCCATGCCGCCGGTCACGTATGCGAGCTTGCTCATCGTCTGTCTCCATCGGGCGCGTTGCCCGCGCGTTGGTTTACGGTTGAGGGACTGTCTCGGCGCGCCCGGGCGCGGGCTTCGCCTTCATCTTCACGTAGCGCCCGGGGGCGGGCTCGAGCGGCGGGTTCGCGGCGTCACCGAGCTTCGTCGGCGCCGGGCGCTCGGCGCCCTTGAAGGCCTCGAGCCAGGCCGCCCAGTCGTTCCACCAGCTGCCCGGATGCTCGACGGCGCCGGCCAGCCAGGCGTCGGGCGAGTGCGGCAGCGTCTCGCCGATCCAGTAGCTGCGCCGGTTCTTCGAGGCCGGGTTGATCGCGCCGGCGATGTGGCCGGAGGCGCCGAGCGCGAAGCGCAGCCGGTTCGACAGCAGACGGGTCGACCCGTAGGCCGCGCGCCAGGGCACGATGTGGTCTTCCTTCGCGCCGAAGACGTAGGTCGGCACGTCGATGCGTCGAAGGTCGATCTTCTCGCCGGCGCAGGTCAGTGCGCCCGGCACGCGCAGCTCGTTCTGCAGGTACATGTGGCGCAGGTACCAGCAGTACAGCGGCCCCGGCAGGTTGGTGCCGTCGGAGTTCCAGTACAGCAGGTCGAACGGCGGCGGCGCCTCGCCCTTGAGGTAGTTCGCGACGACGTAGTTCCACACCAGGTCGTTCGGGCGCAGGAACGAGAAGGTGGTCGACAGGTCCTGCCCGGTCATGAGCCCGCCGTCGCCCAGCGTCTGCTCGCGCCAGGCGACCTGCGCCGGGTCGATGAAGACCCCGAGCACGCCCGGCTCCTCGAAGTCGAGCAGCGTCGTCATCAGCGTCAGCGAGGCGACGGGCTTCTCGCCGCGGGCGGCCAGGGCGGCCAGGCCGGTCGCGAGGATCGTGCCGCCGACGCAGAAGCCCAGCGCGTTGATCGTGTCGCTCTTCGAGATCGCCTGCGCGCGGCGGATCGCATCGACGATGCCGCGTTCGATGTAGTCGTCCCAGGTCAGCTTGCCGTGCTCGGGTTGCGCATTGATCCACGAGACGAGGAACACCGTGTGACCGCGCGAGACGGCATGCGCGACGAACGAGTTCTCGGGCTGCAGGTCGAGGATGTAGTACTTGTTGATGAACGGCGGCACCAGCAGCAGCGGCCGCGTGCCGACCGTCGGCGTGCTGGGCGTGTACTGGATCAGCTCGATCACGTCATTGCGGAAGACCACCGCGCCCTTGGACGTGCCGACGTTGCGGCCGACCTCGAAGGCGGATTCGTCGGTCATCGAGATGTGGCCCTTGCCGATGTCGGCAATCAGGTTCTCGATGCCGAGGCGCAGGCTGTCGCCCTTCGAGTCGAGCAGCAGCTGCTGCGCCTCGGGGTTCGTCGGCAGGAAGTTCGAGGGCGACAGCGCGTCGACCCACTGCTGCGTGAAGAAGCGGATCCGCTCGCGGGTCTTGGCATCGGCCTCGACCGCGTCGGCCATCCGCTGCATGAAGTCGGCGTTCAGCAGGTAGAGCGCGGCACTCCATGCGAACGGCGTCTGCTTCGTCCAGGCGGGCGATGCGAAGCGCTTGTCGGCGAGCACGGGGGCACCGCCCTCCGGCTTGAGGAAGCCGGACCACAGGGTCTGCAGCCGCGCCGCGTACTCGTTCTGCAGCGTCAGCAGGCGGGTCGGGTCGATGGTCCACATCGGGAAGGACCCGGCAGCGGCGGCGGCGAGGTCCTGCACCTTCTCTGCCGCCATGGCCGAGGCGGCGCCGCCAGCCTGCGGGCCGGGGCTGGCATCGGCCGGCCGCGCCGCTGCCGCGAGCTCGGGTCGGAGGGGTGCGCTGGCCGCGGGCGGTGCGGAGGACGCCGAACGGGGGGCGGGCTTGCGTACGACGGGCTTGCCGGCAGCAGGCTTACCCTTGGCAGGCTTGCTCGGGGCAGGCTTGCTCGGGGCTGCGTTGCTGGCCGCGACCGTGCTCGCCGCGGGCGTCGGCGCGGACGCGGTCGCACCGGTCACGCTCGCGCCGCGAGCACGCTTCGGAGACGTCGATTCCGGCGCCCTCGCCGGGCGCTGTTGCCGTGCTGCAGCCATGGATTCCCCTCGTGGCGACTTCGGCCCGCATTATGCTGCGAAGACCTTTCGTGAATCTTGCGCGCGGCAAAAATGCTTGTCCACGCGCGCCGAGGCCCTCCCCCGTGTACATCGTCGCCATCGCCTGGCTGTATGTCGTCCTGATGATGGCGCTGACCGAGCACTCGGTCGTCGCAGGCGTCGCGACCTTCGCGCTCTACGGTCTCGCGCCGCTGGCGCTGTTCCTGTGGCTCGTCGGCACGCCGCAGCGGCGCCGCAACCGACGCTCAGCGGGCGAGCCAGACGAGTGAGGCGAGGCGCCCGCTCGGGCGGTCGCGCCGGTGGGAATAGAAGCGCGCCGCATCGGTGACGGTGCAGAACGTCCCGCCCCGCACATCGGTCACGCCACGCGCGGCGAGCCGCAGTCGGGCCAGCGAATACAGGTCTGCCCACCACTTGCCCGCAGCGAGCCCCGGCACGAAGGCGGCTGCCGCAGCGGCATCGAGATCGCAGAACGCCTGCCTCACCTCGTCGCCGACCTCGAAGGCCGCGGGTCCGATCGCGGGCCCGAGCCAGGCCTGCAGACGCGCATCGGCTCCGACCCGATCGCGCAGCGCGTCGACCGTGGCCTCGGCCACGCCGGCGGCGAGCCCTCGCCAGCCCGCATGCGCCGCGCCGACCGCTCGCCCCTGCGCATCGGCGAGCAGGATCGGCAGGCAGTCGGCCGTCATGATCGCGAGGACCGTGTCTGTCCGCGTCGTCACGGCGGCGTCCGCGATCGGCGGCACGTGTGCATCGGGACCGTCCGCATCGTGGACGGCGATGCCATGCACCTGCTGCAGCCAGCGCACCGGGCCCGGCAGCGAGGCCGCGAGCCGCGCACGGTTCTCACGCACCGCGGCCGCATCGTCGCCGACATGATCGCCGAGGTTCAGCCCCCCGGCCTCGCCGCCGTGCAGGCCGAACGCCCCCGTGCTGACGCCCCCGGCACGGGTGGTGACGAACGCCCGGACACCCGGTGCGGCCGGCCAGTCGGGAACGATGCCGGGCGGCAGCGCGCGCGCGGTCATCGCACGGCGTCCGGCGGCACCTGCGCCGGGTCGGGCTCGGGCAGGCCCAGTGCCCCGAGCAGGGCCACCATGTCGGGCGGCACGGGACTCGCGAAGCGCATCGGCACCTCGCGCGTCGGATGCATGAATTCCAGTCGCCATGCATGCAGGGCCTGGCGCGCGAACCCCGCGCGGACACGCCCGCCGTAGCCGACATCGCCGACGAGCGCATGACCGCGGCTCGCGAGATGCACCCGGATCTGGTGTGTCCGACCGGTCTCGAGGCGGCATTCGACCGTTGCACATCCGGCCGCCAGGGCGAGACGCGTGACGTGCGTGACGGCCCGGCGGCCCCGCTCGGGCTCGACGACCGCCATGCGCAGGCGGTCGCGCGGGTCGCGGCCGATCGGCGCGTCGATCGTGAACTGCGGCATCGGCGAACCCTCGACCACTGCCAGGTAGCGCCGCCCGATCGTGCGTGCGGCCAGCGCGGCGGTGAGCCGATCGAAGGCCCGCTCGCTGCGCGCCACCATCATCAGGCCGCTGGTGTCCTTGTCGAGCCGGTGGACGATGCCGGCGCGCGGCAGGCCGGCCGAGTCGGGGCGGGCGTGCAGCAGTCCGTTCATCAGCGTCCCGCGCCAGTTTCCCGGGGCCGGATGCACGACCAGACCGGCGGGCTTCTCGACGATCATCAGGTCGGCGTCCTCGTGGACGATCTGCAGCGGGATGTCGTCGGGTTCGAAGGACCGATCGGCCTCGTTGGGCAGCGGCCAGGCCTCCACGGCTTCGAGCCCGCGCAGCCGCCGGCTCGACAGCGCAGTCAGGCCGTCGACCCGCACCGCACCGAGCGCGATCCAGCGCTGGATCCGCGTGCGCGAGACCCCGTCGATGCGCGCCGCCAGGAACCGGTCGAGCCGTTCGCCTGCGCCGATGCGGGCCTCGAAGCGCAGCGCCGGCGCCAGTCCGTCCGCGCCCGCAGGGGCGTCGTCGTCCGTGAGCGCGGCGTCGGGCGGACCCCCTTCGCTATAATCTGCGGGATGCTCTTGCATGGACGGGGATGATGATGGCGATGAAGTATCTCGCCGGGGTGCGGCGCGCAGCAGCCGCGGTCCTCGTGCTGACCGTGGTGGCCGGATGCGGCATCTTCGGGAAAGGCGAAGTTGATCGTACCGCGAAGATGACGCCCAACGAAATCTACGCGGAGGCGAAGGACGAGATCGCCGCCGGCCGCTATGGCGAGGCGGTGAAGCTGCTGACGAAGCTCGAGTCGCGCTATCCGTTCGGCGCCTGGGCGCAGCAGGCCCAGCTCGACACCGCGTTCGCCTTCTACAAGGACAACGACCGGACCCAGGCGCTCATCGCGATCGAGCGCTTCATCCGCCTGTACCCGACCAGCGACAAGCTCGACTACGCGTACTACCTGAAGGGCCTGATCAACTTCAACGACGAGCAGGGGGCGCTTGCGCGACTCGGCGGGCAGGACCTGTCCGAGCGTGACCTGAAGGCGGCGCGCGAGTCGTTCGAGGCATTCCGTCAGGTGCTCGTGCGCTACCCCGAGAGCAAGTACGCCGAGGACTCGCGACTGCGGATGCGCTACCTCGTGAATGCGATGGCGGGCGGCGAGGTCCACATCGCTCGGTACTACTACAGCCGCGGCGCGTTCCTCGCTGCGGTGAACCGCGCCCAGGGCGTGGTCGCGCAGTACCAGGGGGCGCCGGCGGTCGAGGAGGCGCTCTTCATCATGATGAAGTCGTACGAGCGTCTCGGCCTCGAGGAGCTCCGCGGCGACGCCGAACGCATCCTGCGCCGCAACTTCCCCGACACGGAACTGTTCGCCAGCGGCCTTCGCTTCGACGACCGATCGTGGTGGCAGGTCTGGAAGTGACCCGACCGCTCAGGACGCCGCGGACCGCTCACCCGGCAGGAACGGCACCGCGTCCTGCCAGCGCTCGACGCGCCTGAACGGCGGCAGGCTCGCGATCAGCCGGCGACCGTAGCCGCGCGTCACCAGGCGTTCGTCGCACACCAGCAGCACCCCGCGGTCGGTCTCCGAGCGGATCAGCCGTCCGGCGCCCTGCTTGAGCGCCATGGCTGCGGCGGGCAGCTGCTCGTGCGAGAACGGATCGCGCCCCGCACGGCGCATCGCCTCGCCGCGAGCTTTGACCACGGGGTCGTCGGGCGGCGCGAAGGGCAGCTTGTCGATGACCACGAGCGACAGCGCGTCGCCGGCCACGTCGACGCCTTCCCAGAAGCTCGCGCTGCCGATCAGCACCGCGTTCGGCTCGCGCCGGAAGCGCTCGAGCAGCAGTGGCCTCGGGGCCTCGCCCTGCACGAGACGGGTCAGCCCGATGCCCTCGAGCGCATCGAGTTCTCCGAGCCGCTCGGCGATCTCGCGCATCGACCGCAGCGTGGTGCACAGGAAGAAGGCACGTCCGCGGTTGGCGACCAGCAGCGGCCACGCCGCCTGCGCGACGCGCTGCGAGAAGCCGGGCGCCGAGGCCTCGCCGATGCCGCGCGGTATCCACAGCGCGGCCTGCCGCTCGAACTCGAAGGGGCTCTCCCAGCGCTCGCAACGGGCATCGTGCAGGCCGAGTGCATCAACGAAGTGGGCGAAATCCCCGCCGACCGAGAGCGTCGCCGACAGGAAGATCCAGGCGCGCGGCGTCCCGGCACGGTGCCGCTCGAAGGAGGCGGCGACCGACAGCGGCGTGCGTCGCAGCGTGGCGTGCTGCGTGCCGGTCTCGGCCCAGACGACCGCAGGGTCGTCGGCCCCGGGTACCGGGGCGCGCTGCCCCTCGGGCTCGACGACGATCACGCCATCGTCCTCGTCGGCATCGAGCGGGCGCGGCGCCGGGCGGCCGCCCCGCGCGTCGGCCGCGAGGGCCGCGCTCCACCGCTGCAGCCGCTCGCCGATCTCGGTCGCGCGCAGCCCGCAGCGGTCGAGGTCCGGACCGCGGCCGGCATTCACCGCGACGATCGCCGAGACCGAGACGAGGTCGGCGAGCACCGCATCGAGCGTGTCCTCGAGCTCAGGCAGCGTCCGCAGCTGCTCGGCCGTCCAGCGGCGCGAGACCGCGCCCCGCGCCCCGCCGCGCAGCGCGCGACCCCGGTCCTCGCCGGCCTCGAACGCCAGCCGCAGCTCGCGGCTGGCATGGTCGAGCCGATCGGCGAGCGCACGCCAATCCGCCCCGTCGGGGGCCTGCACGACGCCCGCGCGCACCAGATCGCGCGCGAGCTCGAAGAGCTGTCGCGTCGAGACGGCTTCGCCGAAGAACTCGGTGGCCGCCTCGGGCAGCTGGTGCGCCTCGTCGAACACCACCGCATCCGCCGTCGGCAGCAGCTCGCCGAGCGAATCCTCGCGCAGCGCGAGGTCGGCGCAGAACAGGTGGTGGTTGACGACGACCAGATCGGCATTCATCGCCTCGCGCCGCGCGCGCACGACGAAGCATCGCGACAGATCGGGGCAGTCCTGGCCGAGGCAGTTCTCCCGGCTCGAGCTCGCGTAGGCCCAGGCGGCATCGTCCTCGGGCAGATCGGTGCACTCGGCACGGTCGCCGCTGGCGCTGACCGCGGCGAAGCGATGGATGCGCCGCAGCTTGATGGGCGTGCCCGGATCGGGGAACCGCCCGTCCGCGAGATTTCGCTCGAGATGGTGGTGGCAGACGTAGTTGGCCCGGCCCTTGAGCAGCGCGGTCTGCAGTCCGGCCCCGAGTGCCGCCCTCACCAGCGGCAGGTCGCGCGCATGCAGCTGGTCCTGCAGCGGGCGGGTGCCGGTGGAGATCATCGCCTTGCCGCCCGCGAGCAGCAGAGGGACCAAGTATGCGTAGGTCTTGCCGGTTCCGGTGCCGGCCTCGGCGACCAGCGTGCCACGCTCGGCGATCGCGCGTCCGATGCTGGCCGCAAGGGCCTGCTGACCGGACCTCGGCCGGAAACCGGGCATCGCGCGGGCAAGCGGTCCGCCCTCGGCCAGGGCGGCGCGGGTGGCTTCGGGCAGGTCGGGCAGTTCGGACGGGTCGATCGTATCGCGGGGAACGCTGCCGGGCGGCGGCGCGCCGCCCGTCACGCGGGTACGTCCGGCGTCAGCTGCATCTGCAGCAGAACGATGGTGTCCTTGATCTGGAGCTTGCGCTTCTTCAGACGCCGGATCTGCATCTCGTCCGGCGGGATCGCCTCGGCCAGCCCGGCAATCGTGGTGTCGAGTCCACGGTGCTCGTTCTGAAGTTCAGCGATCCTGCGTTTCAGGGCCTCCGGATCTCGCATGCGTGACGGTCTCGATTCGTGCCGATGAGTGGTCGTTCCCGTCCCAGGGCGGGGGTGGAATCATAAGCCGCAGCATGAACTCCGTCCAAGCACCGCCGCACGTCTTCTCGATCGCCGCCTGCGCCGCGCAGGACCGGGGCGACCGTCCCGAACAGCAGGACCGCGTCGCGATCCTGCGCGGTCGGCGCGCCCCCCGCTGCGTGCTCGGCCTGCTGGCCGACGGGGTGGGCGGACGCGCCGGCGGTTCGCTGGCGTCCGAACAGGTGATGGCGACCGCGCAGCGCCTCTTCGACGAGCACGGGGCCGACGATCCGGCCGACCGCTTCTTCGAGGATCTGGTCGCCGAGGTGCATGTGGTGCTGCAGCTCGCCGGGGTCACCGCGGCCCTCGAACCCCATTCGACCCTCGCCGCCGTGCTGGTTCAGCCGCACCGCGTCGACTGGTGCCACGTCGGCGACAGTCGCGTCTATCACGTCCGCGACGGCCGCATCGCCCATCGCTCGCTCGACGATACCTATGGCGAGCAGCTGCGCCGCGAGGGCCGGATGAGCGCGGAGCGGGCGAGGCTGCATCCCTCGGCCGGGCGTCTGACCCAGGCACTGGGCGGCACACGGGTGCCCTGCCCCACCGTCGCCGGCATCCGCGAGCCCCGGATCGGCGACGCGTTCCTGCTCTGCTCGGACGGCGCGTGGCGCGACCTCGCCGATGCCGAGATCGCCGAGGCGGTCGATGCCGGCGCACCACGAGGCGTCCTCGGCGACCTGCTCGGACGGGCCCGGGGTCGCGCGCAGGGACACGGCGACAACTGCTCGATGGTGCTCCTGCGGTTGGATCCGGCCCACGACGCCTGACCGTCCGTCGGGCCGCTCGCGGCAGCGGCCCTGCCCGGTTCAGCGCGCCCCGCCCGCCGCTCCGGACGGCGCCGGTACCGCGGGCACGCTCACGCCTCCTGACCCCGTCTGGCCGGAGACCTGTGGCACCGCAGCCGGTGACTTCGCACCGGGACGTCGGGGCGCCGCTGGCGTCTCGGCACGTCGACGCGCCGCCTCGTCGCTGCGCGCGCGTTCGTCCCGCCGGGCCTCGCGCCGCTCGAGCTCGCGGGCATCACCGGCCTCGCGTTCCAGGCGACGCGCCTCGAGCTCGCGGGCCCGGGCCGCAGCGTTCGGCGCATCCTGCTGCGCACGCACCTCGGCCTCGCGGCGCCGGGCGGCGTTCTCGGCCTCGCGACGAGCGCGTTCGGCGCGATTGGCCTCGGCCTGGCGGGCCAGCTCGGGGGCCTGCGCCTCGCGCTGTGCCTGCTCGGCTTGCGCCGCCACCTGGCGGGCCTCGTAGGCGCGTCGATTCTCGTCGCGGCGCGCGGCCTCGTCGGAGGCGTCCGTCGCGCGACGCGCGAGGTCGGCGGCCGCGCGTTCGTTCAGTTCGAGGGCGGTGTGCTCGCGAAGCGTGCGATTGGCGGCAACCTCCAGGCGGTCGAGCCGGGCCCGCACGAAGCGCTCGCGCTCTGCCACGTCCGACAGGCAGGCGTTGACGAAGAACTTCCGGTAGCAATACGCGCGCTCGCGCCCGAGCGCATCCGCGGCGTCCTCCCGGGCGAGACGGACCGATTCCTGGAGCGCCCGGGCCTCGTCCGGACTCATCGCGCGATCCGGATCGACCGAGCCCAGCACGCGCAGCGGCTCGAGGCGTGGCGGTCCGTCGCGACTCGGTGCCTCGCGTGACGGCAGCTCGGTCTGCCCGTCGCCCTGGGCGCGCACCGCCGTGCCGCTGGCGCAGGCCATCGCGAGGGCGATGGCGAACCCGGCGCGCAACCAGCCGCGTTCAGCCACGGTCAAGCGCGCCTCCCGGCGCGCCACGCATGCCCGGCAAAGGGGTACCGGTGCCGGGTGCAGCCGCGATGTTGGGGAAGAACAGGCCGGTGAGGTTCCGGTCGTGTACCGGCGGCTCGACCTGTCCGTGCCGCCCGCCGTAGCGCCGCCAGTCGCGGACCCAGAAGGTGTCGTCGACGACCGATCGCATCCCACGGGTCTCCCGGTCGCCGATCAGCACGCCCTGCACGCGCAGCCCCAGTTCGTCGCGCGCGGCCTGGACGGCGGCCACCGTTTCAGCGGTCGGTCCGAACTCGCCGTCGGAGGCGATCAGCAGATCGGCCTGCGACCAGTCCGCCTCGCGGATGCGGGCCAGCGCGCGTTCGATCGGCTCGACCACGTCGGTGCCGCCGTGGAAGCTCGCGGCGACGAAGTCGGCGAGGCGCTGCAGTCCGTCGAGGTCTGACGAGAGCTCGCATTCGACGACCTGGCGGGCACCGCTGAACGCATAGACGTAGCACCGCCGACGTTCGGCGGCGGCGGTCCGCAGAGCCTGGACGACGATCGCCTTGGCCACCCGCTCGGGACCGCCCGACATCGACGCGGAGGTGTCGACGCAGACCACGATCGGACCGGCCTCGAGCACCGGACGCCGGATCGCCCTGGGCACCCGGCGCGCCCCGGGTTCGGGCACCCAGGCCGGCTGGGTCCAGCGGTCACGGTGGTGCCAGGCGAGCAGCGACTGCTCCGCGAGCCGCGCCGCGAACAGCCGTCGCAGGCGCCGCGCGCGGACCGAGTCCAGGCGCTTCGAGCGCCACAGCGCCTCGATCGGCAGCATCCGCGCCGGGTCTCCCGAACGGCGAACCCCTTCGACCTCGACCGGCGTGCCCGGCAGCTCGACCTCGACGCTGCGCCGGACCCACTGCGGCAGGCCGTCGCCACCGGCCGCGTCATCGAACGCGAGCCGCTCCGCCTCGCGGGGCCGGACGCGCCCCAGGCGCCGGATCAGCTCGGCGAGCCGGGGCATCCGATCGAGCAGCTCGCGCGCCTCGAGGATCCGCTGCCAGGACGCCGACCGCAGCAGCCCCTGCAGTTCGCTCCAGCGCGCGAAGTTCGCGACACCGTCGAGCGACTCGACCAGCCGCATCACCTCGTGGAGCGCCTCGCCGCGCTCGACCCATTCCGCGGCGAACGCCGCGACGATCCGCTCGAGCGCGACCGCGCGCGGCATGGCGTCGGTGAACGTCGCGATCCGGTCGACGTGCCACAGCAGCGAGCGCAGCACCTGCTCCGCGACGGCCGGCTGCCCTCGGGCCAGTCCGGCCAGCCCCAGCCGCAGGAACACTGCCTCGAACGCCTGCGTCAGCGCGTCGGGGAACGCCGCGCCGCCCGGCTCCACGAACGGCGACTCACCGGCCAGCAGCCGCTCGCGGGCCCGTGCGACCCAGGCAAGTCGCTCGAACGGGTCGCCCTCGTTGTTGACGATCGCCGGCAGCCAGAGCGTGCGCGGCAACGCGTCGAGCGGTGCCAGGCGCGTCTCGAGCGCGTCAGAGCGAAACGGGTTCTGGAATCCGGCCATCGTCGGTCTCGGCGAGCGGCAGTTCGGCGAAGGCCGTGCGCGTGCCCTCGAGCGTGCCGCGCAGCGCCCTCACGGCCGCCTCGCCCTGCGCCAGCCGGGCGAGCACCAGCCCCCCGAACTCCGGCGCGAGCCACAGGTTGCCCTGCAGATCCGCCTCGACGCCCTCCCGATGCCCCCGGGCGCCGGCGAGCCAGAGATCGACCTCGGTGAGCAGCACATCGAGCTGCGCGATCCGGGCGCGAACGTGGCTGGCGCCGAAGCGGCGACGGCGGCTGAACGCCGACATGCGCGGTGCGGCATCCGACATCGTGCCCTCGTCGGCCCCGCCGAGGCCGCGCGCGAGCGCCAGCTTGCCGCTGTCGTCGAAGGCCAGTTCGGTGGCCGTGATCTCGATCTCGAGCTGCTTGTCCCAGGCCTGCGCCACCCGCGCGAGTCGCTGCGGCTCGAGAGCGCGGGCGCCGCCGAGCCGCTCGGCGACCCAGGTCTCGATGCGCTGCGCCTGCACCGTGTCGGCGGCGAGCAGCCAGCGCAGCAGCCACAGATCGACCTCGGCGACCTGGCTGCGGCCATGGCTGGCGGCCGCCACGCGCAGCGCCCGCACCGCCTGGACCCACCGCCGGTCCGACACCTCGATCGCGGCCTCGTGCAGCACGACGCGCAGGGCGCCGAGCGCCTGCACGACCGAGGGCGGCAGCACGACGGCGTCGGCCGCGGCGCGGAGCGCGGCAAGCCGCGCCGGCGCGAGCGCACCGGACGCCGCGGCGCCGACATCGAGGCTTTCCATCGAGCCGGCCCCTTCCAGGGACGCAGGGCGGTCCGCACTGCGAAGCAGCGCCTCGAAGCGCGCATCGGTCACCGGATCGACCGAGCAGCGGAACAGGAAACGGTCGAGGAAGGCGCGCAGCGAATCGTCACCCGGCACTTCGTTGCTGGCGGCGACCAGCGTCGCCAGCGGAACGGCGA
>CAIUGQ010000284.1 GCA_903898725.1 uncultured Burkholderiales bacterium
CCCGACTGGGGGCTGATGATCCACGACGGCCTGTCGTCGATCCGGTCGGAGCCGTGGCTGATCCTGGCGCCGGCGCTGTGCATCGCGACCCTGGTGGTCGGCATCAACTTCGCGACCGACGGCGTGTCGGATGCGCTCGGTCTGGAGGCTGCCCGCGGTGTCGCCGGCCACTGACCCGCTGGTCGGCGCGACCGACCTGTCGATCGCCTACGCGTCGGCGGACGGCCGGGGCGCGACGCGGGTCGTCGAGGCGGTGAGCGTCGAGCTGGCGGCGGGCGGATCGCTCGGCATCGTCGGCGAGTCGGGGTCGGGGAAGTCGACGCTGGCGAGGGCGCTGCTCGGCTACCTGCGTGCGGGGGCGCGTTTCGACGGCGGCCGGCTGCAGGTCGATGGCGTCGACGTGACCCGGGCCGACCGTGCCGCGCTCGCGCGCCTGCGTGGCCTGCGCGTCGCGATGGTCCCGCAGAATCCGCTGGCCGCGCTGACCCATCACCGTCGAGTCGGGTGGCAGGTGGCCGAGGTGCTGCGCACCCGCGCCGGACTCGACCGCGCGTCGGCGAACGCACGCGTGCTCGAACTGTTCGACGAGATGGGGCTGCCCGATCCCGCGGCGGTCGCGCAGCGCTTTCCCCATCAGCTCTCGGGCGGGCAGCGCCAGCGGGTGGTGATCGCCGCGGCGCTCGCCTGCGACCCGGCGCTGCTGGTGCTCGACGAGCCGACCACCGCCCTCGACAAGCAGACCGAGGCGCAGGTGCTCGAGCTCGTCGCCCGCTCGCGCGCGCGCCGCAGCTCGGCGCTCGTGCTGGTCACCCACGATCTCGCGGTGGTCGCGCGGACCTGCCAGCGGGTGCTGGTGATGCGGGACGGCCGCGCGGTGGAGCTGGGGCCGGTTGCGCGGGTCTTCGAGCGGCCGCAGACCGACTATGCGCGCACGCTGATCGACGCGTCCCGGCTCGAGGCGGTGGTCGCGCCCTCGGCGGGCGGTCCGGCTCACGGCGCCGCCGGCGGCCCGCCGCTGCTGCGGGTGACCGGACTGGGCTTCTCCTGGCGCACGCCCTCGCGCTTCTTCGCACGCGGACGGGACGTGCCACGCCCGACGCTCGAGGGCATCGACCTCGAGCTGGCCCGAGGCGAGGTGCTCGGCGTGATCGGCGAGTCCGGGTCGGGCAAGACGACGCTCGGCTCGATCGTGGCCGGGCTGATGGCGCCGCGCACCGGCGGGCTCGAGCTCGACGGCGCCTCGATCGCGGCGCCCGCCGCGCAGCGCACGGCCGAGGCGCGCCGGCGCATCCAGATCGTGTTCCAGGACCCGCTGTCCTCGCTCAACCCGCGCCTGACGGTCGCCGCGTCGATCGAGCGGCCGCTGCGCCTGCTGCTCGGTCTGGGTGCCGACGCGGCGCGCCGGCGCGCGGCCGAGTGCCTCGCCGAGCTCGGGCTGGGCGAGGCCTACCTCGACCGGTTCCCGCGCCAGCTGTCCGGCGGCCAGCAGCAGCGCGTCGCGATCGCGCGCGCCTTCGCCGTCGAGCCCGACCTGCTGGTCTGCGACGAGATCACCTCGGCGCTCGATGCGTCGGTACAAGCCCAGGTGCTCGCGCAGCTCGCCGCGCTGCAGCGCCGCCGCGGCACCGCCCTGCTGGTGATCACGCACGACCTCGGCGTCGTGCGCGCGCTCGCCGCGCGCGTGGTGGTGCTGCGCCACGGTCGCGTCGTCGAGAGCGGCCCGACCGGGCGCGTGTTCGCCGCGCCCGCCGATCCGTACACCGCGTCGCTGCTCGAAGCGGCGCGCCTGCCCGCCGTGCTCGCCGCAGACCGGCCGAACGCCTTCCGCCCGGAGCCCACCGATGTCCTCTGATCCCGCCTTCGCCGCCGCCGGCCGCTTCCATCGCGGCAATCTGCACGCCCACAGCACCCGTTCGGACGGCGCGCTCGAGCCCGAGTCGGTCTGCGCGTTCTACCGTGACGCCGGCTACGACTTCATCGCGCTGAGCGACCACTTCCTGCCGAAGTACCGCTTCCCCGTCACCGACACGCGGCCGATGCGATCCGAGGGCTTCACCACGCTGCTCGCCGCCGAGGTGCACACCACCGCGACCGCGCTCGGCGAGATGTGGCACCTGCTCGCCGTCGGCCTGCCGCCCGACTTCGAGGCGACCGCGGCCGGCGAGCACGGCCCGGCGCTCGCCGCGCGCTGTCGCGAGGCGGGGGCCTGGGTGGTGCTGGTGCATCCGGGGTGGTACGGGCTGACTGCGGCCGATGCGGACACGATCCCCGACGCGCACGCGGTGGAGATCTACAACCACACCTCGCAGGTGCACACCGACCGGGGCGACGGCAGCTTCCTGGTCGACCAGCTGCTCGCGCAGGGTCGGCGCCTGTCGCTGTGCGCGACCGACGATGCCCACTTCCACGAGGCCGACCAGCTCGGCGGCTGGGTGATGGTGAAGGCCGAGGCCAACGATCCGGCGCTGCTGCTCGATGCCCTGAAGGGCGGACGCTACTACTCGAGCCAGGGACCGGTGATCGAGGACGTCGTCTACCACCCCGATCGCATCGAGGTGCGCTGCAGCGCCGCGCGGGCGGTGATCGCGCTCGGCCGCGGGTCGGCGTCCTCGCGCGAGCTGGGCGAGGGGCTCGTCGCGGTCAGCCTGCCGCGCGCGCCGCTCGAACGCGGCGGCTACGCGCGGATCGTGGTGGTCGACGCCGCCGGGCGTCGCGCGTGGACGAATCCGGTCTGGTTCTGAGG
>CAIUGQ010000285.1 GCA_903898725.1 uncultured Burkholderiales bacterium
CCCAACACCGAGCGCGACGCGCAGCCAGAGGCTGTGCCTCGCGCGTGCCATCGGGTCAGCCCCCGAGCCGCGCCGGCAGCGTCGTGAACCCGCGGAATCGGATCCGCCGGTCGCGCGTGGGCGCGTCGCCCGGTTCGAGGCGCGGGAAGCGCGCCAGCAGCCGACCGACCGCGATCCGTCCCTCCATGCGCGCGACGTTCATCCCCGCGCACGCATGCTCCCCGTGCCCGAAGGCGAGCTGGCGGTTGGGCCGGCGGCCGACGTCGAAGCGCTCGGCATCCGGGAACTGCGCCGGGTCGCGGTTGGCGGCGCCGATGCACAGCGTGACGAACGTGCCTTCGTCGAACGTGCGTCCGCCGATCTCGCTCGCCGCGGTCAGCATCCGGTTGTTGAGCTGCAGCGGGCTCTCCCAGCGCAGCATCTCCTCGATCGCGGCCGGCAGCAGCGACGGATCCTCGCGCAGGCGCCGCTGCGCCTCGGGAAAGCGCATCAGTGCATGCAGCCCGTTGCCCAGCAGGTTGGTGGTGGTCTCGTGACCGGCGTTCAGCAGGAAGATGCAGTTGTGCAGCAGCTCGCGCTCGGTGAGCCGTTCGCCCCCCACCTCGCCCTGGATCAGCCGGGTCAGCACGTCCTCGTCGGCATCGAGCGGATGGGCACGCCGATGGGCGACGAGCTCACGCAGGTAGGCGAGGAAGTCGGTGACCGCGCGATTGCCCGCGTCGAGCATCGCCTGCGTCGGCCTGGGCTCGAGCGCGGCGAGGATCGCCAGCGACCAGCCGCGCAGCGGCGCGCGGTCCTCGCGCGGGAACGACAGCAGGTTGCCGATCACCTCGACCGGGATCGCCGCGGCGAAGTCCTCGATCAGGTCGACCTGCGCGCCGCCCGCGGCGCGCTCGGCCATCGCCTCGACGAGCGAGTCGACCAGCGCCAGCACGCCCGGCTCCATGCGGACGATCGCGCGCTGGTTGACCGCGCCGAGCATCAGGCGTCGCACCCGCGTGTGCGACGGCGGATCGTTGAAGACCAGGCTGCTGGTGTGATGCTCGAGGAGCGGCGTGTCGCCGTACTTCGGGGCGAACTCGCGCTGCTTGTCGGAGCTGACCGACGCGCTGCGGTACAGGGCCGCGATGTCGTCGTAGCGGGTGAGGAACACCGCGCCCGAGTCGAGCACCCGCACCGGATCGTGCTCGCGCAGGGCGCGGTAGGTCGGGTACGGGTCGTCGTAGAACGACTCGGTCGGCGAGGACAGCTGGAACGTGCGGGCCAGCTCGACGGCGGACGGGATCTCCATCCGCCGATCGTAGCGCAGGCGCGGGCACTGCCCGCGCCCGGTGCGTCAGATCACGGCCTGGGCCAGCTCGCCCTTGCGGTACTTCTCGACCATCACCGACAGCGGCGTGGCCTGGATCTTCGAGCCCTGACCCGCACAGCCGAACTCGGTATAGCGCTGCAGGCAGATCTTCTTGGCGGCCTCGCGGGCGGGCTTGAGGTACTCGCGCGGGTCGAACTTCTCCGGATGCTCGGCGAAGAACTTCCGGATCGCGGCGGTCATCGCCAGCCGGATGTCGGTGTCGATGTTGATCTTGCGCACGCCGTGCTTGATCGCCTCCTGGATCTCC
>CAIUGQ010000286.1 GCA_903898725.1 uncultured Burkholderiales bacterium
AGAACGGCATCGTGTTCCTCGACGAGGTCGACAAGATCGCGTCGCGCAGCGAGGTCGGCGGCGCCGACGTCTCGCGTCAGGGCGTGCAGCGCGACCTGCTGCCGCTGGTCGAGGGGACCACCGTCAACACCCGCTACGGCATGGTGAAGACCGACCACATCCTGTTCATCGCGTCGGGGGCCTTCCACCTGTCCAAGCCCTCCGACCTGATCCCCGAGCTGCAGGGCCGGTTCCCGATCCGCGTCGAGCTGGACTCGCTGGCGGCGGCCGATTTCGAGCGGATCCTGACCGAGACCGATGCCAGCCTCGTCAAGCAGTACGAGGCGCTGCTCGCCACCGAGGGCGTCACCGTCGAGTTCCTGCCCGAGGGCGTCAAGCGGCTGGCGGAGATCGCGTTCTCCGTGAACGAGACCACCGAGAACATCGGCGCCCGGCGGCTCTACACGGTGATGGAGAAGCTGCTCGAGGAGGTGTCGTTCCACGCGACGCGCCACGCCGGTCAGACCGTGCGCGTCGACGCGGCCTTCGTCGACGGCCGGCTCGCCACGCTGTCGCGCAACGAGGACCTGGCGCGCTACGTGCTGTAGCGCCCCACGAGCCACGCCCCACGAGCCACGCCGCGCGCGCCACCCGGCGCGCGGTCCGCGCGGGTGCTCGGCCTGCGGTCCTCAGCGCGCGGCGGGCGCCGGCTGCCCGGCGGTCCGGGTCATCGCCGCCTCGAGGAAGTCGGCGATCCGAGGCCCGAGCGCCGCGATGTAGGCCGCCCGATCGAAGCCCGGCGGATCGGCGCGCAGGTCGCCGTCGGGCGACGGGATCGCCATCGATGGCGTGTCGAGGAACGCGAAGTGCCAGGCGTTCGGCACCTGCTCGAGGACCGCGCCGGGGACTGCGGCGGCGACCCGCCCGCCATGGAAGCGCGGCACCAGCCAGCGGTCGAGCGCGGGCAGGTGGACGGCGACCGGGACCCGGATCCGCGCGAGCGAGTCCTCGTCGAGCACCACGCCGACCGGCGCCAGCGCGACCGCGGCCCGCACGCGCCGATCGGCGAGGTCGGGCAGGGAGGAGGCAGGGCCCGTCGTCGCCGAGGCGTCCGGCGCATTTCGCCCGGTCGAGCAGAAGATCGGATCCTCGGCCCGGCGGGTCCGGCAGTGCTCGGCGATCCGGGCCGGGTCAGGGCGCGCGCCGGCGAGCGCGAGCACCGTGTAGCCGCCGGCGGAGTGGCCGAGTGCGGCGATCCTCGGTCCGCGCGCATCGGTCGCGATGCGGGGCCCGATCGCGGGGTCGGCGAGCAGCGCGTCGAGCACGCGGCTCGCCTGTCGCGGCCGGGTCTCGAAGTACCGTCCGGACGGGCCGGCGATCAGCGACGCGTCCTGCCAGTTGTCGCGCGGATGGCGCAGCGCCGCGACCATCCAGCCGCGGCGGGCGAGGGCCTCGGCGAGACGGGCGTGGCCGAGCTCGCTGCCGCCGGTGCCATGACTGAGCAGCACGAGGCCGGCGTTGCGGGCCTCGGGTGGCGCACCGATCGCGGCCCGGACCTCGAACGGCCCCATGGGGGTGGTGCGCGCGGTCGCGCTCGTCGGATACCAGAGCGCGACGGTCGTCGGGCTGGGCTCGTCGGCGGCTGACGGTACGGTGAACGAGCGCCAGCCGACCTCGGCCGCGACGGAGGGCGCCGGCATCGCCGCGCCGAATGCGAAGCAGAGCGCCGCGACGGCGGCGACACCCGATCGCAGCGCGGCGAGGTGCAGCGGGTGGCGCGGCGAGGGCGCAGAAGGGCGGGCGAGGGCGGGCAGGGAGCGTGGCATGGGGCGTTGGGGGGCGGCGGGAGATGGATCCAGCCTACACGGCCGATCTCATGACGCTGTCTGCGTGCGACGAAGCGACCGATCCGGGCCGCCGCACACCACCGGCGGCGACGGACCGCTCAGCGTTCGCCCAGCGTCCAGCCGCCGGTGCCACGGGTCATCACCACGACCTCGCCGTAGTCGACCTTCGTCGAGCCGAAGTTCGACAGCGCCAGGCCGCGCAGGCTGCGCGTCAGCACCTGGATCACGCCCGCATGGGTGACGAGGATCGCGTCGGGGTGGGCCGGCAGTGCCGCGACGAACGCGTTGCCGCGTTCGGCGAGCGAGGCGAGCGACTCGCCGCCCGGCGGCACGTAGCGCACGATGTCGTCGCGCCAGGCGTCGATCTGCTCGCGCGGCACCTCGGACCAGCCGCGGCCCTCCCAGCGGCCGAAGTCCATCTCCCGCAGCCGCGCGTCGACGACCGGTTCGGCGAAGCCCGCGGCCTGCAGGCCCTGCGCCAGCCGCAGGCAGCGCGACAGCGGGCTGCTGTAGACCGGCGCATGGCGCGGCAGGCGCAGCGGCAGCAGGCCGAGCAGCTCCTCGAGGTGCGCATCGACGATCGGCACGTCGCTCGCGCCGTAGCAATGGCCGACCGGAACGTCGGGCCGCGGGTGCCTGACCAGCCAGAGCCGGGTGACGCCTGCCTGCGCGCTCAAGGTTCCTCCTCGGTGTCGTCGGGGTCGAAGGCGGGCTCGGGCATCGGGCTCAGGTCGAGCACGGCCAGCATGCCGATCAGGAAGGCCAGCTCGGCGACCTGCTGGACCGCGCCCAGGCAGTCACCGGTGTAGCCGCCGAGCCGGCGGACCATCATCCGGCGCAGCACCGCCGTGGCGAGCAGCGCCAGCGAGGCGGCGACGACGGCCGGCGTCCAGTCGCCGATCCACAGGCTGAGCACCACCACCGGCGCGATCGCGAAGGCGAGCGCCAGCAGCGCGTCGAGCCGCCTCACGTGCTCGGCCACCGGCTTGGCCTTGGCCTCGCCGAGCTCGCGGGCGTAGCGCAGGCTCGCCATCACCAGCACCGAGCAGCCGCGCGAGAGCGCCGCGGCGCACAGCAGCGTGACCACGATCCAGTCGGTGTCGACATGCGCCAGCGTCTCGAAGCGCAGCAGCAGCAGCGTGCCCACGCCGATCGCGCCATACGCGCCGACCCGTGAGTCGCGCATGATCTCGAGCGTGCGCGCCCGGTCGGTGCCGCCCCCGAAGCCGTCGCAGAAGTCGGCCCAGCCGTCCTCGTGGAACGCGCCGGTCAGCAGCAGCCCGGCGGCCAGGGCCAGCAGCACCGCCACCGGATGGGGCAGCACGATGCTCGCCGCGACGTAGACCAGCGACTGCCCGAGCGCCACCAGCAGCCCCACGACCGGGAAGTAGCGGGTGGCCGGGCCCAGCCATGCGTCGTTCCACCCCATCCACGCGGCGAGGCGGCCGGTGACGGGGATGCGGCTGTAGAACTGGATGGCGACGAGGAGGAGACGCAGTTGGCGGGTCATCGATTGCCCGGCGCACGGCGCGGGCGACCGATGGTACCGCGAGCGCGGCCCGCGGCCGTGCGAAACGGAACAACACCGGCAATGGCAGCGGCAAGCACCACCGTGCCGTCGCAGGGCCGCTGCTACCATCGGCCGACGGCACGTCCGTCGCCGCGCGGCGTCCCGCGACCGCGCCGGCCCCCACAGGGAGACACCCATGAGAGACAACCCCGTCCGCCCGGCGGTGCTGGCCGGCGAGCCCGTCGCCGGCGCGATGGTCTTCGAGTTCTTCACGCCCGGCATCGCCACGCTGCTCGCGCAGGCCGGCTGCCGCTATGCGATCTACGACATGGAGCACACCGGGCTGTCGTTCGAGACGCTCAAGTGGCTGTATGCGACCCATCGCGGCCTGGCCATCGAGCCGATGGTCCGAGTGCCGCGCGGCGAGTACACCTACATCGCGCGCGCCCTGGACGTCGGCGCCACCGGCGTCATGGTGCCGATGGTGGAGTCCGCCGAGCAGGCGCGGCGCATCGTCGAGTCCGCCTGGTACCCGCCCCACGGCCGGCGCGGCGCGGCCTTCGGCTTCGCGCACGACGACTTCGACACCAGCCCGCCGGCCGAGAAGATGCCGCGGCTGCGCGCCCGCACGCTGCTGATCGCGCAGATCGAGACCGAGCGCGGCCTGGCCGAGGTCGATGCGATCGCCGCCGTCGACGGCATCGACGTGCTGTGGGTCGGGCACTTCGACCTGACCAACTTCATGGGCATCCCCGGTGCGTTCGACGACGCGCGCTTCGAGGCCGCGATGAAGCGGGTGGCGGCCGCCGCGCATGCGCACGGCAAGGCGCTGGGATTCATGGCCACCGATGCCCGCTGGATCGAGCGCGTGCAGGCCTGGGGCTACACGATGATCGCGGTCGGCACCGACTTCGGCCTGATGGTGGCCGGGGCGCGGCAGCTGACCGGCCTGGTCGGGGCGCGGCCGTGAGCGCGCGTCCGAAGCTCAAGGTCGGGCTGACCCGTGACCTGCTGACGCCCTCGGGCACCCCCTCGTTCGGCACCGGCCCGCTCGAGATCCTCGAGCGCGAGCCGTCGATCGACTGGGAGTTCATCCCCGAGGCGGCCACCGAGATCACGCCCGACATCGCCGCCCGCTACGACCTGCTCTACGTGAACTCGCTGCCGGTCACCCGCGCGTCGGTGGCGCGCGCCGACCGGCGCGTGCGGCTGATCGCCCGGCACGGGGTGGGCTACGACTCGGTCGACGTGCCGGCGATGACCGAAGCCGGCGTCGTCGTGACCAACACCCCGGTGGCGATCCGCCGGCCGGTGTCGGTCGCCGTGCTCACGATGCTGTTCGCCTTCGCCGGGCGGCTCTTCGCCAAGGACCGGCTCACGCGGGCCGGACGGTGGAACGAGCGCACCGGCCACATGGGGCTGGGGCTCACCACCCGCACGCTCGGCGTGATCGGCGTGGGCGGCATCGGCGCCGAGCTGCTCGCGCTCGCCCGGCCCTTCGGCTGGCGGATGCTCGCGGCCGACCCCTACGTGCCGGCGGCGACCATCGCCGGGTTCGGCGCGACGCGCCTGCCGCTCGACGAGATGCTGCCGCAGTGCGACTTCGTCGTGTCGGTGTGCATCCTGAACGACGAGACGCGGCACTTGATGAACGCGGCGCGCTTCGCGCTGATGAAGCGCGAGGCCTTCTTTGTGAACCTCGCACGCGGGCCGGTGGTCGACGAGCGCGCGCTGATCGACGCGCTGCGTGCGGGCACGATCGCCGGCGCCGGTCTGGACGTGTTCGAGCAGGAGCCGGTCGATCCGGCGAATCCGCTGCTCGCGATGGACAACGTGATCGTGACGCCGCACGCGCTGTGCTGGACCGACGAGTGCTTCGATGCGATCGCGCGCGAGGGGCTGGGCTGCGTGGCCGCGTTCGCGCGCGGCGAGCCGCCGAAGTCGATGGTGAACCCGGGCGCCTGGACGGGCTGAGGCCCGCCCGCCTCAGCGCCCGGCCGCCGCCGCGAGCAGCGCCGCCCGATCGGCGTCGGCGAGGTTCCCGCCGCAGAGCACCGTCGCGCACCGCGTGCCCTCGAAGCGCGCGCGGTGCGCGCACAGTGCCGCCAGGCCGACCGCGCCCGAGGGCTCGAGCAGCAGCCCCGCGTGCACGAAGGCGAGCCGCATCCCGGCGACGATGTCGGCGTCGTCGACGAGCAGCACCTCGTCGACGAGCCCGCGCAGGTCCGCCAGCGCCTCGGGCACCGGCACGCGGACCGCGATGCCGTCGGCGATCGTGTCGGCGCGCGCGGTCTCGACGATGCGGCCTTCGTGCAGGCTCTCGGCCATCGACGGCGCGCCGCGTGCGCAGACGGCGACCACGCGCGTGGCCGGCGCCGCCGCCTTGAACCAGCGCGCGATGCCCGCGAGCATCGCGCCATTGCCCAGCGGCACCAGCACGTGGTCGAACACATCGCCGCGCGCCAGCAGCTCGACCGCGATCGAGCCATGCCCTTCGGAGACCTCGGCCTCGCGGCCGTCCTCGATCCAGCGCGCGCCGTGCGCATCGGCCCAGGCGCGCGCCGCCGCCTTCGCCGCGTCGAAGTCCTCGCCCTCGCGGCGCACCTCGGCGCCCAGCGCGGCCATCCGCGCGACCTTCAGCGGGTTCGCGTTCACCGAGGCCCAGACGATCACCGGCAGCCCGGCGCGCCGGGCCGCATGCGCCACCGCCTGGCCCCAGTTGCCGGCGCTCGCACAGACGATCGGGCCGCGCTCGCCGGCGGCCGCGAGCGCATCGATCAGGACCGATGCGCCGCGCCCCTTGAAGCTGCGGATCGGGTTCGCGGTCTCCACCTTGAGGGTCAGCCGGCAGCCGAGCGCCTCCGACAGCGGCTCGCAGTCGTACTGAGGCGTGTCGCGGAACTCGGGCGGCACGCGCGCGGCCGAGGCGGCGATCCGTTCGAGCGACAGGCGGTGGGCGGTGGCACCCGGGGCGTCGTGGGTCATGTCGCGCATGTTCGGTCGCTCATGTCCTGTCACTCACCCCGGCCGACGCGAAGGTCGCCATCTCGTCCAGCAGCCTCGCGGCCGCGCGCACCATCGGCACCGCGAGCGCCGCGCCGCTGCCCTCGCCGAGCCGCAGCCCCAGGTCGAGCAGCGGCTCGGCGCCCAGCGCCTCGAGCAGCCGCGCATGACCGGGCTCGGCCGAGCGGTGCGCGAACACGCAGTGCCGCACGAGCGCCGGCTCGAGCCGTGCTGCGACCAGCACCGCCGCGGTCACGATGAAGCCGTCGACGATCACCGGCACGCGGCGCGCGGCGCAGTCGAGCGCCGCGCCCGCGAGCATCGCGATCTCGAAGCCGCCGAAGGCCGCGAGCGCGGCCAGCGGCGTGCGTGCGTCGGCGTGCGCATCGAGCACGCGTGCGAGCACGTCGCGCTTGTGCGCGAGGCCCGCATCGTCCACGCCGGTGCCGCGGCCGGCCACCGCCTCGATCGGCAGTCCGAGCAGCCGCGCGGCGAGCAGCGCCGCCGCCGACGAGTTGCCGATGCCCATCTCGCCGAGCGCCACTGCATCGGCGCGCGTCTCGCGTGCGATCGCCGCGCCCCGGGCGATCGCCTCGAGTGCCTGCGCCTCGGTCATCGCCGGACCGTGCAGCGCGTTGGCCGTGCCGGCGGCGATCCGCGCCTCGACGAAGCGCGCGCCCCGTGGCGCAAAGCCCGCGGGCTGCGGCGTGCGGGCGCCCGCATCGACCACCACCAGATCGATCGCGTTCGCGCGGCACAGCACCGACACCGCCGCGCCCCCCTCGGCGAAGTTGCGCACCATCTGTGCGGTGACCTCGGGCGGATAGGCCGACACGCCCTCGGCGGCGAGCCCGTGGTCGCCGGCGAACACCAGCATCGCGACCCGGTCGATCCGCGGGGCCTCGTGTCCGGTGGCGGCCGCGAGCCGCGAGCCGAGCGCCTGCAGCGCACCGAGCGCGCCGGCGGGCATCGTCTTGGCGGCCCAGGCCGCAGCCACCCGCGCGGCGAGCGCGGCATCGTCGGCCGCGGGCACCGCCCCGACG